>JALZAH010000395.1 GCA_030948425.1 Actinomycetota bacterium | reverse complement strand
AGCCCCACCATCAGCTCGGCGATCGTCGAGACTCCGGGGGAGCCCTTCGCCGAGGCGACAGCGACGACGCTCATGGCTGACCTGGCAGGACGATCAGACTGACGCGGCCGTCCGGTGCCGAGGCCGTCACCGCCGGGGCATCGGCCGCCGGCACGATCAGTGACACCACGGTGGTCGAGTTCGACGAGCTGTCCGCCTTCCCGGTGGACGACACGATGGCTTGCGTGCTCAACACGACGGGCTTGGCCTGGTCGCCACCCGAGGACTTCACCGACTCCACGACCTGCACACGGGTCCCGGCCCGCAGCGACGGCGGGGCCTGACCGGCCTTGAGGGCCAGCGCGACGACGGCCTGGCCGGGGTGCAGATCCGACGACGAGCCCAGCTGTGACTCGACGAGCAGGCTTCCGGGAACGAGCCCAACACCTGCCGTCTTGCCCACGACGCTGGACTGGCGAGAGGCGGGAAGCGGCGTGATGCCCGTCGCCGACGACACCCGTACGACCCGGAGGTCGGCGGTGGTGATCACTTGGCCTGCGGCCACGGGACGAGCGACGCCGAGCACCGACTGGCGCTTGTCGACGCTGGTGTAGAGCGCCAGGAACAGCAGCGCCCCCAGCACCACCGCGACGAGACCGACGACGGCCATCGGCGTCGACCGCTTGGCCGTGGCCAGGCTCGTCCCGTTGGGACTGGGACGGGACCGACTCCCGTTGCTGCTCGCGGGAGCGTCAGGCCGCCCCGTCGTACGCGCCGTCATGAGTTGAACCCTTTCCGCTAGGGGTGAGAGGACGAATTGAGGGCCTGCAGCTCGGCGACCCGCACCGCTGTCGACGAGGATCGCTGGCTTATGCCGAGGTCACCGCCGCCGACGGCGCCACTGGCCGTCCAGGTTGCGTGCCACTTCACGGTGGCAGTCACGGTGAAGGTCTGGCCCGGAGCGCGGGCGCTGGACGCGGGATACGTGAACTTGCAGTCCGACGGCTGGGCGGCATCGGGAAGGCTGGGGTCGTAGGGGGCGCCGGGGCCGTCGCAGGTAACGCTGCCACCCTGGCCCATGTTCCAGGTGACGCTCTCGGGTGTGGCCGTCACCGTGGAGGTCACTCCCCCGGCGCTGGCCGAAGCCGTCTGCGGCTGCCACTGGCCCGCGGGGATCCAGAGGAACGTGGCCAGGTTCACCAGCTGGGGGATGGACGGGTCCGGAGCCATCCCGATCTGGGGCGTAGGTAGCGGCGTGTGCTGCAGGGCCTGTTGAGCAAGAGCCGCCGGGTCCACCGGAGGTCCTCCGGGAGAGCCGGCGGGGAAGAAGTGCGCAACGATGCCGTTACTGCCCGGACCGTGTCCTTGGACGGCCCCGCCGCAGAATATGTAGTACCAGCCGCCACCATTGGCGGCCTGGGCCTTTTGCTCGTCGTCGAGCAAGTCGGGGGGCACGGGCTCATAGCTGATGGGACCGACCGTGCCGTCATCGGCCGTGCACGTGGGCACTCCCCCGCCACCGCCACCGCCGCCTGGCGTGTGCCCTCCCGAACCGGGACCGCCACCGTCGGCACCGGGGTCGCCTGCGCCAGCGTCGATGCCCCCGGAATCCTTACGTCCCGTCGCCACTTGAGCCTCGGTGCTCGAGATACAGACGGCAACCGCAACGGCGTTCAGAACCATCGCGCTTGCCGCGACTCGGGTCAGGATGCGGGCAACGCGCACGAGCGCTTCTCATCCTTGAAGGTGTTTTGCATCCATACGCCGTTGAGGAGGCGGAATGTGGCCGTCGACGCCGAACCCACCCCGGGTGGTCCTGCCGGCTCCACGACCTGACCGGAAGCTCCGTCGACCACGTAGGCCATGTCAGCCGAACAATCAACGACGGTAGCGGTGTCCGCTGTGAACTCGGTCACGGAAGGATGAACCTCTACCGTGCCTCGGAATACCTGCCCAGCCTTACGCAACCTCGTGATCGATTGCTGCGACGCAAGGAGGGCATTGCCGACCGTATGCGCTGAGAGTCGAGGGTCATCCGGCGTGGCATTGGGATCACTCGCGACAGCAACGAATCCCGCGAACGACTGCCGGTAGGCGTCGACGATGGCTGCCTTCGTGGCGGCCTGCGGGTCGAAGACGGTCGTCGGCACCACACCGGAAGCCGGCGGAACCGGACTGCCAGTCGCCTTGGTCGCCGCGCTGCTGTCACCTCTGGTGAGGTTGAAAGCCACCACCGCAGCCGCAGCGATGCACAGGGCGACGAGCACGACCAGCACGATCGTGGTGCGGTTGCGCCGAGGGGCGTCGCCGGGGAGGACGACGGTAGGTGCCGTACGAATGTTCATGAGTCCCCACTCTCGCGACCAGCCACGCAAAGCATTGCGCCGGCCACACTCGATGGCAAGGGACTTCTGGCGAGCCGAACCACGCAGCCTGCGACCTCGCCTGAGGGCGCCCCTCCACCGGGAGGGTGGCGGTGGGTCCCACGCCGGTGGAGGGGCGGACTGTGGCTGTTCCCGAGGCCGTGCGGATCGGCCGTGGTCCAAGCCAGGCTCCTACAGGCCGGACAGCTCCGGACACTCGAACGAGGATGACCGCTTGAAGTCGACGGGCAAGGGTCGGTCGCGGCTCTCTGCCCAGCGGTAGATGTCCGGCCAGACCCACAACTGGGTGCCCCACTGGCGACCGGTGCTGGAGAACACCGGGGCCGGAAAAGTGGGGTCCCCGCTGGCGATGAGGTGGAA
>JALZAH010000398.1 GCA_030948425.1 Actinomycetota bacterium | reverse complement strand
CTGACCGGCGCCCATCTGGTCGTGATGAGCGTGGACTCGGTGCACCAAGCCGAAGCCACCCCGGAGTTCTTCGACGAACAGGCCGACAAGCTGACCGCCCGGTTGTACGACTGGATCGCCGAGGCAGACCTCGACGGGGTCGAGGTAGATCCGGTGTTGCGGGCCGGGCGTCCGGCTGACGTGATCGAGGCCGAAACGGAGGCCACGTCCCCCGACCTCGTGGTCGTCGGGGCACGGGGATCGGGTGGGTTCACCCGGCTCGGGCTAGGCAGCACCACCCACCGGCTCGCCCACTCCACCCGGGTGCCCCTTGCTGCGGTGCACGAACGAAGCGCACTTGGGCCCGGAACCGCCCTGCTGGTCGGCGTCGACGGATCGCCCGGATCTGAGGTCGCGCTCGAGTGGGCGGCTCAGCTCGCCCGGTTGCTGTCGACCGAGCCGACCGCGGTGTTCGTGTCCGACCCGATGGCTGACTCCTACCCCCACCCCCAGTCGGGAACGGCGAAGTTCCAACGTAAACAGGACGCCGAGGATGTCATCGCCAAGGTCGTCGAGCGAACCGGGATCCAGATCAAGCTGCAGGTCGAGCCGGGCAACGCCACCGAGGTACTCGCTGATCTCGCAACCCAGACGTCATCGTCGATCGTCGTAGTCGGCACCCGCAGCCACGGGCTGACCGAGGGACACGTGCTGGGCCGAGTCCCGATGCAACTCCTCCACCACTGCGCCCAACCCGTCGTCCTCGTACCCCACCCCTCATCGTGAGTACCTGTCGACGAACACGTCAACCGGACTCGCGTGCAGCTACGACGACGTCGCCGGCCGAATGACCCCAGTGCAGGACGTGATGCACCACGGCAACACGTCGGGACAATGGCCCGATTCGGTCGAGGGACGGAACCTCGACCCGGAGCGCGGCCTCCTCGCCGGTCTCCTGCTCGCTGCTCACCCGGCCCTGCACCGCCACTGCACGCTGGTCGACGCATCCACCGTCGACTCGATCAACGAACAAGGCGTTCGACTCACGCGGAGCGCCGCCGACCTCGACCACCTCGAGCCGACCACGGAGAAAGGCGATGGGTAGCAGCACGAGCAACCCTCGCCAAGGGCACGACCATCCAGGCCACCTCCCGAAGGTCGGCACCCCAGCCAACCTCGCACGGCGCCGCCGAGCCCGCTTCAACCAGGTTTTCGGTTCGACGTTCTGGCGCGCCGCCGTCATCGTCGCGGTGGTCGTGGCGCTGGTCGGGCTCGCACTCCTATCCACATAGACAAAGGGACCCGCACGTGAAGGTATTGCTCGCGACAGACGGCAACTCAGAGGCGATCGACGCGGCACACAAAGCGCTCGCCCTCCTCCACCCCGACATGAAGATCGACATGGTGACAGTGATTCCCGAGACGGAGAACCCGACCGACAGGTCCGGCGACTTCGGAGGGCCGTTCATCACCGTTGAGATTGCCGGCAAAGAAGACCCGATCGTCGAGCGGCAGGGACGTGCTGCGCTTCGGTCGAAGCTCGACGCGGTCGGAGTGCCCGCGACCTCGGAGATGATCGAGGGATCCGACCCAGGGCCGGCCGTCTGTCGCCTCGCCGCCGAGCGCGGTGTCGACCTGCTCGTCATCGGTGGAAGCGACAAGGGCTGGTTCCAGCGTCTCGTTCAAGGATCGGTGATGGAGTACGCCGCCCACCACTCCCCCTGTCCGGTCCTCATCGTCCGACATGCCGACAACCACTGATCGGATCCCCACCGCTCATGACGCTCGTCCGCGCTCACATGCTCGAGGCAGTGGGCAAGGATCCGGGAGACCACGGCGGTGAGATGAAAGACGATCGCTCAACTTGGATTCGAGAATGAGCAGTCCGTAGCGGACCGAAGGCGAAGACCGTGGGTCCGAACCAGGCGTTGGCGAGGCGTCTGCGGGGTGGAGGTGAGCTGCCCAACATCGCCTTCCCGACCGCGGCAGGCCGCCAGGAGCAGCGCGGCCGCGAAGACGAATCCGCTCGGCAGGATGTCCGCGAGGAACCGCCGCGAGATGACAACGCCGAGCACAAGGAGGGCGGCGAGCTTGAGAAGGTCCGCGACCCGGCCGCCGCCGTTCCAGTCCCGTGATCCAGTCGGGGTCAGCGGCGTTTGCTGGCTTTCGGTTTGCGCCTGAGGTGATCCTGTTGTCCATCTGCGTATCTGCGGTTCGGTTTGTCGTACCGGGACCTCGAGGAGCTCCTGGTCGAGCGTGGCGTCGAGGTCGATCACGTGATGTTGTTTCGGTGAGTACAGGGCTTCACGCCGTTGTTGGTGGATGCGGCCCGTCCGTGCTGGCGCGTGGTCGGTGACTGCTGGTTTGTCGATGAGACCCATTTGAAGGTCTCCGGCCGTTGGCGCTACGTGCACCGCGCGGTTGACCAGCACGGGCAGGTCATCGACGTCTTCGTCTCGAAGAAGCGCGACACCGTGGCGGCGACACAGTTGTTCACCGCAGCTATCGGTTCACGTGGTGAACCGGCCGAGGTCACGACCGATCGGGCTTACGCGTTGGCCAGGGTGATCGAGGACTTGTTGCCGGCTGCTGTTCACGACACCAGGCAGTACGCCAACAATCGCGTCGAGGCCGACCACGGTCGGCGCGAGGCGCGGCTTGGTCCGATGCGCGGGTTGAAACGCACACGCACGGCCAGCGTGATCAAACGCCGGTCACGCGTTCAGGCAGAACCTTCGCTGAGGCCAGTGCGAGCTCGGCATCCTCGCCGCACGGGGCCTCACCGTTTCGGGCGCGTTTGACGAACTGGCCCGAGCAATCTGACCCGATCCAAGGCCGCCGCTGCATGGTCCTGGCCCACGATCGGACAACGCAACAGCGCCCGCCTGGGCCACACCACCGGTGCGGCATCATCGACGCCGTGTTGTTGCAAGGATCAGCAACTCCTGGCTCTGCCCCTGACGGGCTGGCCGGCCGCCGCACGTCGCCGAGAAGGTCATCGTCGCGCGCTCGTGAGGAACCGGAAGCGGCGGCGCTACGAACGCGACAGAGTGACGAGAGCGGCTCGCTCCGGCCCGTGGAGGAGGATCATCGTGGACCGCATCGTGCTAGGTGTCAATGGCTCGGACTCGTCCGGCGCGGCGCTGCGCCGTCGGCGCCGCCATGCCCACGGACGCCGAGCTTGTGATTGCCTGCGCCACAGCGACGGAACCAGCGGATTATGTTCGCGCCCGCCTCGACGGGGAATGGGCCGCCGCCGCGGCCGAGTCCGGCTGTCGTTGCCGCACCACCGTCGTCGAAGGGGACGCCCGCAGCG
>JALZAH010000385.1 GCA_030948425.1 Actinomycetota bacterium | reverse complement strand
CGGTCGCTGCGCTGTTCACAGCATGCAGCGTCGCGCTCCAGCGCAGCGAGAGCGACCTCTGAATCCTGGTGAGCGATCCTGCTCGGCGACGACGTGGCGGTGCGGCAGCTGTTCAGCCGTGCCTGGTCGAAACGCAGCGACAGCGACGCCGGCGGCCCCATGCGCATTCTCGCCCTCGTCGCGCAGCACTCGGCGTGACCTCAGCGTAAATAAATAAAAAAGAAGACGCCCCAGAGTGCTGCTACGCGTCCCATAACGAAGCTTCTATAGATGTCAAGGGGCTGGTGCTGGTTTCTTTCGGACATGCCAGGGAGGGGCCACTCCGGTGGGGAGGGCAGGCTCTTATCAGGTCACGCGGCCAGCAGAACGGTGCAGTGGGGTGTTCCGCACAGAGCAGTCCAGCAGTTGGCGGCGAGGCGACTGCTACGTCTCTAGCTAGTGTGCTATACACGGAGCATGGCAACGGAGGGTGACGAAGGCCAGACCGGTGTCTTCCGGGCGCTGGCCGATCCGACCCGGCGGCAGATCCTTCAGGATTTGCGGGGCCGCGAGCTGGCGGCAGGGGAGATCGCGTCGAGGTTCTCGATCAGCGGCCCCTCGATCTCGCGTCACCTAGGTGTGCTCAGGGGCGCCGGCCTGGTGCGGGAGAGGCGACAAGCGAACCGCATCTACTACTCACTGGTCGAGGAACGGTTGGCCCTGTGCGTCGGGGGCTTCCTCTCGGCGGTTTGCCCGGACCAGGTCGCACTTCGACGTAAGCGACGGACCAAGGAGATCGACTGATGAAGATGCCCGAGATCGATGCCCTCATCGAATGGCGCCTCCTGGTGAACTACCGGGTGGATGCGGACGTGGCCGCCAGGCTTCTCCCGGCATCCTTCCGGCCTCAGCTGGTGGATGGCTGGGCTGTGGCCGGCATCTGCGCCATGCGCCTCGCCCGCACGAGGCCCAGAGGAGTGCCCGCGTTCTTGGGGCGGAACAGCGTCAACGCCGCCCACCGGATCGCGGTCGAGTGGGACGGGCCTGACGGAGCGACCACGGGGGTGTACATCCCCCGTCGTGACACCGCCTCGACGCTGAACCGAGTTGTCGGTGGCCGGTTCTTCCCGGGGGTGTACCAGCAGGCGCGCTTCACCGCGAGGGAGACCGGGGATGATCTGCACGTCACTTTCGACAGCGCTGACGGCTCTGCGGCTGTCGACGTGAAGGTGGCTGCGGCCTCCGACCTCGAGTCGAGCCTGCTTTTCGCTGACGTGGCTCAGGCTTCTGAGTTCTTCAGGAAGGGGTCGGTGGGCTACTCGGCAACGCGTGACGGCGACTGCTTGGATGGAATGGAGGTTCGCACCGACGCCTGGGAAGTCGAGCCCGTGCGGGTCCTGGCGGCCCGATCGACCTACTTCGAGGATTCGAGCTCATTCCCGGCGGGCTCGGCAACACTGGACTGTGCCCTGCTGATGAGGGACGTCCCCGTGACCTGGCATGCCCTCAGCCCCATGCGATCTGCTCAGCTCGCAGCCGTGACAGCATCCTGAACGTCAGCGACCGTCTGCCATGGCCCGCATCGTGATCCCTGGTGGCACCGGCTACCTCGGCCGTGCGCTGGCCGGACGACTTGTTGGACGGGGTGACGATGTCGTGGTGCTTACTCGCGGGCCGCCTCGAAACACTGATGGGTGGCGCGTGGTGACGTGGGACGCCACGGCTATCGGCGACTGGGCCGAGGAGGTGGAGGGCGCCGACGCAATCGTGCACCTCAGCGGAAGAAGAGTCGACACCCGTGCATCCAGGCGGAATATCGACGAGCTCATCTCGTCACGAGTGCAGCCGGTCCGGGCCGTCGGTGAAGCTGTCCGTGCCTGCTCGTCGCCGCCACCGACATGGGTTCAGGCGTCCTCGTTGGCGATCTTCGGTGAGGGCGGCGATGACGTCATCGACGAGTCCACGACCCCCAGTGGTGTCGGTCCACGCGAGATGGTCACGGTCTGCCTGGCGTGGGAAAGCGCCTTCAGACAGGCAAGCTCGACCGTTGATCGAACGGTGCTCCTCCGCATGGGGATCGGGCTCGGCGGTCAAGGCGACCCGGCGACCACGAAGCTAGCCAAGATCGTGCAGACGGGCCTTGGTGGCAAGGTTGGCTCCGGCCGGCAATGGGTGTCATGGGTCGGCCTGGACGATCTCCTCGCCGTGATGGTCCGGGCCATCGACAAGCCCGACATGAAAGGCACCTACCAGGTCACCTCTCCGAACCCGGTGACGAACGCCGAGATGATGGCCACCTACCGGAAGCTCCTCGGCCGGAAAGTTGGCCTCCCGACACCCGCCC
>JALZAH010000383.1 GCA_030948425.1 Actinomycetota bacterium | reverse complement strand
GCGGTGGGCCTGGCGGGCGCCGCCCGGGGCCTCGATGTCGACCCTGCGGTGCTGACCCGGGCGTTGCTCGCCCGCCTGCCGTGAGCCACGCCGCCCTGCACGCGCCGGAGGCCCCCCGTAAAGGGGGCCTCCGGTCGTGTGGCTGGTTCGGCTGCTCGAGCCCACCGCCTTCCTAGATCAGGAAGAAGATGAGGGCGATGCCGAGAATTGCGTTGTTGGTGGCCGTCCCGGTCAGGTTGACCGGACCGGTGACGCCGGTGGAGCCCGAGTTGCCGGAACGGGACAGCGGGTTGCTGACCGCGCCCGACACCGAGGCGCCGGTGCTACCGGAGTTGGTGGCACTCGACTGAGCTGTGCCGGCCCCCGAGCCCCCGGACAGTGCGTCCGGGTTGGCGGTGACCGTCACGGGCCCGGCTGCGCCGCCGTTGGCGGAGCCGATGGCGACGCTGGAGCCGCCCACTCTGGACGACGAGCCCAGGGCCAACACCGAGATGTTGACCGCAGGCGCCCCCGGTCCGGCACGGACCAGGGTGATGCCGGCGTCGCCGCCCAGCCCGCCGAGGGCGAAGATGCCGGTGCCGTTCACCGCGTTGCCGGACGTGCCGGATGTCGCGTCGGCGTCCGCACCAGCGCCGGAATTGGCGCTGCTGCTCGCGTCGCCGAAGGCGAAGGCGGCACCCGTACGCCCCGTGTTACCGGAGAAGCCGGACGTCGCGTTGCCTCCGAAGGCGATGGCCGAGCCCAGGATGGCGGTGTTGACCGCCATCGGGTTGGACGTGGCCGAGCCGGTGGAACCGGTGGTCCCCGAGTTTCCGGAGATCGCCAGCGGGCTGCTGATGGCAGTGGAGACGGCGCTCCCGGTGCGGCCGGAGTTCGTGGCACTGGATTGTGCCCGAGTGTTCCCGGTGGTGCCGGACGTGGCGATGGGGCTGGCGGTGATGCTCACCCCTCCGCTTGCGCCTCCGTTGGCCGAGCCCACGGCGACGCTCGAGCCGCCGATGGCGGAGGTCGAGCCGATGGTCCCCAACGACAAGTTGAGGGCCGGCCCGGCCGCGCCGGAATCGACGATGGAAACACCGCCGCTACCGCCGCTGCCACCGATGGCCAGGACGTCGGTGCCGTTGGCTGCGGCGCCGGTGGAACCCGACGCCGACTTGCTGCTGGCATTGGCGCCCGAACTGGCCGTGCTGTCCGCGGACCCGACGGCGATGGCCGGGCCGGTGCTCCCCGAGGTACCGGAGTTGCCGGACGCGGCGCTGCCGCCGGTGGCGAGAGCCGAGCCGAGGACGGCCGTGTTGCTGGCCGTCGGGTTCGACGTGGCTGCGCCGGTGGATCCGGTGGCGCCGGAGTTGCCGGACACCGCCACCGGGTTGCTGACGGCCGCCGACGAGGCAGGGCCGGTGGTACCTGAGTTGGTAGCACTGGACTGCGACGACGACGAACCCGAGCTTCCCGAGGTGGCCACAGGCGTGACGGAGACCGTCGAGCCGCCGCCGGAGCCCCCGTTGGCCGAAGAGACGGCCACGCTGGAGCCACCGTTGGACGTCGACGACCCCGTGGTACCGGTCGGCACGTTGGTGGCTGAACCACCTTCGCCGTACGTGGCCGGTGCCAGCCCGCCCCCGCCGCCGCTACCGCCGGTCGCCACGATGGTGGTCTGGTTCACCGCGGCCCCCGTGGCGCCCGAGCCGGACTTGGATCCGGAACCGGCGCCCGAGGAGGCCGAGCTGTTTGCACCCCCTGTGGCGACAGCTGCTCCGGTCGACCCCGAGCTCCCCGAGTTGCCAGTGGTTGTCTGGGCCCAGGAAGGGGACGACTGCAGCAACATGACGGCGAGTGCGGCGGCGGCCATGGCGAGAAGCACCAGGCCACGCCGACTGAATGATCGGATGGTTGCAGTAATCATGCGTAAATCACCTCCCTCCCGCCCTGGCGCCCCCGGCGACTGCCGCTGACCCCAAGGGTTGCTGACCTTCCCGACCTGTGGTGTGTGCACATCTGCGGTCGCGATGGGGGGAAGGTCGGAAGGATTCTATAGGAGCGCCGGATATATGCAGCACGCGCTGCGGTGGGCCGACCACCGGTCATCTCGCGCCGGCTCAGCGACGGCGGGCCACGATGAAGTCCCGGGAGTTCGGCGTGTCGTACGTCGTGGCCGGTCGCTGCATGGTGGCCAGGAGCTTGTTGGGAACCGATCCGTCCCCCGTGGCCGCAAAGTGTACGAAGATCGTCCACGAGGGATTGATGTCGAGCTCCATGGCCCGGACGGCGCCGGCGCGGACCAGGAGCTGGGCCAGGGTGTCGGCCGAAAGCCGGGGCCCGGCGGCGTAGAGCAGGGCGCCGGAGGCGGTGATGCCCACGCCCGAGCGCCACACGTAAAGGTCGTTGCCCAGCGTGGCGCCCCACCGGTTGCCGGAGTTGTCGGTGATCTTCGGATTGACCTGGCCCTCGTCGACGATCAGGTCGAGGTTCTGGCGGGCGCCGAGCACGTCGGGGGTCATCCTGACGTCGGCGTTCCAGGTCCCGACCTGCACCGAGCCGTCCTTGTAGAACACGATCGTCGCCGCCCCGTCGCGCATGGTGCCCTGGGT
>JALZAH010000372.1 GCA_030948425.1 Actinomycetota bacterium | reverse complement strand
AACGACAGCTACCTACAGGCGCTCTACCGCCGCAAGAAGGCCCAAGGCGGCCACAGCAAGGCGCTCGGTGCCGTCAAGCACTCGATCATCTGCGCGATCTGGCACATGCTCAGCACCGGGGAGCTCTACGCCGACCTCGGCGCCGACCACTTCGCCCGCCGAAACCCCGCCCACCAGACCAAACGCCTCGTCGCGCAGCTCCAACGCCTCGGACACACCGTCACACTCCAGGAGGCAGCCGCATAGGGCTCAAGCGTATTTTCCCCTCAGCGCATTCAGAGAGGTCTTGCCCTTCGGTCCCCTCCTCAACCAGGAAGTCAACCATGCACCCCTCGGAACTTCTTCCCCACCTGCAGCACAGGGCACAGCTGGCGAGCCGGGTGCTGGGCAGGCGACTGCGCGACCACCCGGTACCAGGCGACAGCGTTGAGCGCTTCCATCGGCTTTACTACGAGTCAGAGGTCTTTGGCGGAACATGGAGGAACACCTTCTGGATGGGCATCCCCATCTGGAAGTGCCCCTTCGACCTATGGGTGTACCAGGAGCTTCTGCATGAGTTGCGTCCCCAACTGGTCATCGAGACGGGCACGGCTTGGGGAGGCAGCGCCCTCTTCCTGGCCTCGATGCTCGACTTGGTCGGTCATGGGTCGGTGCTCTCGATCGACCTGCATCCTCGCAAGCCGAAACCCCTCCACCCTCGAATCCGTTACCTGAAGGGGTCGTCGACCGACCCGAGGATCGTTGCTGTCGCCACCGAGGCAGCCTCAACCGCCAAGGGCGTGATGGTCATACTCGACTCCGACCACAGCTGCGGTCACGTCCGCCACGAGCTCGAGCTCTACGCCCCGCTCGTGGTGGTCGGGGGCTACGTCGTTGTCGAGGACACCAACATCAACGGTCACCCCGTCGTGGCGGACTTCGGCCCTGGTCCGATGGAGGCCGTGGACCAGTTTCTGTCGGCAGATGATCACTTCGGTATCGATCGGGAGCGGGAGAAGTTTGGACTGACCATGAACCCTCGAGGCTTTCTCCAGCGTCTCCGATGAGTCCCCCGCAGGGCTACTATCAGAAAAGAAGAAATGTACGACAGGGGTTGGTTATGGTGGCACGTGCGGTTGTGCGCCGACGGGGCCAGATCACGCTGCCCTGAGAGTTACGAGAGCCTTGCGTGTCGTGGAGTCGATGACATTGCTTTGTCGTTTCCGACAGCTCCGTGACCATGCTCGGTCTCAAGTCGGTACCCGCGGAGCAGGCATGGTTCTGGTCGAAGGAGTGGCAAAGTGGTGAACGCGAGGCCAGCCAGCAGCTCGCTGGAGAGGAGGGCACGGTCTATGCGGACGAGGACAGTTTCTTGGCTTCGCTCGACTAGGTGCCGACCTACGAGCGTCTTCCCCGTTTCGACCAGGACTGGGCGGGTCTCACGGCTCCTGGGCAGGCCGGGTTCCGTCGTGCCGTCGCCAGGTGACCCTCGCGCCCAACGGCCCGGGCGACACGGCAGTACGGCGGTGCGATCAAGCCTGATCAGGTCCGCATCGTCTGGCGTCGAATCGGCACCCATGACATCTTTCGAGGACCCTGACCGGAGACATCGGTCTCGTGGCGCGATCCCATCGAGCCGTGGATGACGACAAGCACCAGGGGAAGGAGGTGTCCCGCATCGATGTCGTCGCTGACGCACCACAGGAGAAGGAAGCACACGAGCCCGACGGCCAGGCCAGAGCTCTTTCCGAAGCTGCGGACGCCCAGGGCAACGAGAAAGACGACGAATGCCGCAGCCGCGAGCAAGCCCCCCCGGTAGGCCAGCCCAAAATAGGTGCTATGCGTCCCCAGGCTGGCGACGAGGCCCTCCACGCGCTCCTTGATGCCGGCACCGAGCAAGGGCGTGGCGGCATGGGAGATCGCCGTCAGGGTGGGACCGTAGATCTCTTCGCGGGCGACCAGAGACCCCTGCCGGGGTTTGTTGAATTGACCGAACAGGGCGTTGAGGGGGAGGAGCGGCACCACCACCAGCACGGTGGCGGTGGCGGCGCAGATCGACGCCATCCACAAGCTCGGATGGATGAATGCCTTCGCTTTGACCGCCAGGACGGCGAAGGCGGCCACACCGAGACCGAGAAGATCGATCCGGGCGTAGGCGTAGTAGAGCGTTACCGCCATGAAGATGACGAGCGCTGCTCGCACCACCGGTCGCCGCATCCACGGGCTCAGGGAGTCGCTGGCGAACAGCACGAACAGAATGCCCACCGCTGCGACCGCGCCCGCCCACGTCGGGTTGCCGAAGATGCCCGAGGTCCGGATGACCACTCCGTTGTAGTAGTCGGGGATGGCGAGGCGCACGGTCGAGAAGGCGGCGACATTTGCATCGCCGGCCAGGGAGGAGGGCAGCAGTCGGGCCAGCGGAAGGGTCGCCCCGGCGAGCGTGGGATAGACCGCCCGGGCGACAATGACGAGGACACCTTGAAACAGGGCCAGGTCGACGATCCCGCGCAGCACCCCGTCGGCCTCAGCCCGGTTCGGCTCGCTCGCCAGGACACGCCATAGGGTGACCCAGACACTGAGGTTGGCCAACGCACCCACCAGTCGTGAGGGCGCAGCAAGGGAGGCGGCGGCGATGAGTAGGCTGACAGCCAGACAAAGCGTGGTGATGCCCAGCGCCACCGGGCGGCGGGTCGCAGGCCGCCGATCGCGAAGCACCCGGAGCAACAGCCACGGCCACCACAGGAAAGCGATGCCCAGCAGCCAGAAGATGGCGTACGAACCGACGGTCCTCCGCCTGATCATGCGCCCCCGATGCCGATGAGGACCGAGCGAGAGGTTCTCGCCCGAGCCGGACGCCAGCTCAGAGCCCTGTACCGCACAACCGCCCATCGACTGTACATCGACCCCTCACAGGAACGGGAGATCATCTCGGCGTTCGAGCGAACCCACGTGGAGTCGGCGGTCGACTTCATGTGGATGGGCTCTCCCATGGTGACGTCCCCCCTTGATCTGTGGATCTATCAAGAGATCGTGCACGAGACCTCGCCGGACCTGATCATCACGACGAGCCAGAACTGCGGATACCTCGCCACCCTTTGCCAGTTGCGGGGCACCGGTGAGGTCCTCTGCGTCGGCGTCGGGCAGGCGAAGCCAACCGGGGAGCAGGCGCGTCTGCGCACCGTTCCTGAACCCATGACGTCGGCAGAGACACGTGCCCTGATGGAGGAGCATGCCCGGAGCAAACGCAGGGTGCTCGTTGTCGTCGGTTCGAGCCATCGCCGCCATCCTGTGTTGGACGAGCTGCGCCTGTACGGATCCGTGGTGACGACAGGAAGCTACCTGATCGTCGAAGACACCCGCTCGGGACTCGATCGTGCCCATGGCCGCGCCGAAGCGGTCGAAGAGTTCCTCCGCACCGACCCATCGTTCGTCGTCGACGGCGCCAAGGAGAAGTTCTATCTCTCCGACAATCAGGGCGGCTATCTGAGACGGTCATCGCCCCGATGACCGGAGCCGTTCGTCGTGGCCTGCGCCGGGTGTACGGGGACGTGCCTGCCGTCAGACCGCTCATGCGCCAGGTCCGTCGGGTCCTGATCCCGCCCCACTTCTCGGGTTGGGGGATGGCCACGGACCACGCTGACCCTTGGGATGACCCGGCGTGGGCCAACTTTGGCCAGGCGCAGGAAGACATGAGCGCCGACGTCGAGCACGGCCTCCTCGTCGACACCGACGTTTCGGCGGCCATGCTCCATGAGTTGCGGTGGAGGCATTGGATCGTTGCCTTCTGCGTCCGCTACGCCCTCTCCTTCGAGCGGGCGGCGGGCAGCCGGGACCTGGCCCTCGTCGAGTGCGGGGTTGGTGACGGACTCTCGGCCTATTTCGCCTGTCACGAGGCCAAGTACCAAGTATCCAGGAGTGTCGGCGTGTCCTACGTCATGCACTGCTACGACGTGTGGGGGCCCATGGCCGAAGCCGATCTGCTCCCGACCGAACGGCTCCACCGGAACGGATACGCAAACTCCTCTCTCGAGCGCACCAGGCGAAACCTCCGGCGGTTCGGCGAGGGGGTGATCTTTCATCCCGGCCACGTCCCCGAGTCCTTCGAGGCCGGTCCGGCTGGCCTGAGCAGGTGGCTTACGTCTCCGTCGACCTCAACGCGGCCAAGCCGACCGTCGCTGCGCTCGAGCATTTCCTTCCCCGGCTCACACCCCGAGGCGTCGTGCTCATGGATGACTACGGCCACCGTCCCTACGTCGAGACCAAACGAGCCATCGATCGGTTCTTCTCGACCCAACCCGGCGCCGTGGTGAAGTTCCCCACCGGCCAAGCTGCGTATCTGGCGTGACCTCGGTTAGCGACCCTCCTTCACGAAGACACCGATGATCGACACTCCGAACCTGTTGAGAGGCGACCGCTCCAGCCAATCCATGATGGGACGCAATTGCCGCCGGCCAGGACGCCAGTTGTCAAGCGGGGGCATCACCCCATCCCATGCCACGACTCGAAGCCGGTCCTTGCAGACGAGCTCGGTCAGATCTCGTCGGGTGAAGTTCCGAGCCGTCGACAGTCGGCGGTGAAGGGGCTTGATGTAGGGGAGGAAGGGGATGCGCCGGGCCGGGTAGGTTCTGTGCTTGCCGAACATCACCGTGTGGGTCTCGAGGGGAAAGAGTCGGTTCGGGCAACTGACCAGAAAAGCTCCTCCGGGGCGGAGAACCCGGCCAATCTCGCCGAGTGCACGGTCAAGGTCCACGATGTGCTCGAGGACCTCGATGGCGGTGACAACGTCGAAGTGATCGTCGGGAAAGTCCAACGCTTCGGCCGTGCCGACGGCGATGGAGTACTTGGGGTCCGCCGCCGATCGCTGCCGAAATTGTTCGATCCTATGGGGCTCGACATCGATGGCATGAACTTCTTCGAACCCTTCGCCCAGCACCGTCGTGTAGGCGCCGTTACCGCAACCCACATCGAGAAGGCGCTCACCGCTGAGGCTCCAGTGGCGACCGAAGGCATTCAGCCGCTTCTGAACAGCCGACACGCCATAGTCAACGGGACAGCCGAGCATGGGAACAGGGCGAGACGAAATCCTCTCCGGTGCTGGCTCACCCGGGCCCGACAGAGGAGTCACTACGAGCACGCTAAGCCAGAGGTGCGGCGACAGCAAGAAGGGGGGGTGATCGCCACCCTCCCCAGAGGGTGTCGACGTCGGTAGTCATGGTGGCCGAGGACGCCGGGGCCGTGCATGCCCTGGTTCCACATCGGAGAAGCACTGGGTGCTCAGATACGGACGCCTGCGATGCGGCAAGAAGCAGCTGGACCGAGCGGGCCAGGTCCGGATCCTCGCTGGCCCGCACGTTGCGCCAGGTCTCAAGCGCGCCGTTGATGGCTCCGATCACCGAGGTTCGCTCCCGGTCGGGCTGGTAGTCGGCGTATCGAGAGAACCAGTCTCGACCTCGCTCCACCGCCACAGGGAGTTTCGAGCGGTTCCGGAGACCGGGGGCGGGAACCCCCCAAGACCACGTCGGCCCTTGATCAGCATGTCGACCGACTGACGAGTGCGCCCCGTCCGCTCGGCGATGGCCGAGGCCCACACCACCGGGTCCGGCTCAATCCGTAGAACGGTGGCGCCAGCCTTCTCAACGTCTGCGATGGCCGTGAGAATGGCATCCAGGAGAGTTGATGCCTCCCGGTCGAAGCCAATCTAGCTCCTCCACCTGCCAAGCCCAACGGTGGCGTCGTCGCACCCGGCTTCGTACAAGGCGTCGAGGCGGTCCTCATCTACGCCGGTGACGATGAGGGTGAAGGTACACGTTCATGGTTCCCTTCCGTCCGGGGCAGGCTCTGGGTGCGGACAGCGGTGGACAGCACGAAACAATCTGGTGGCGTGGCTCCGGTACCCGGGGTGTCGACCA
This sequence comes from Actinomycetota bacterium, assembly GCA_030948425.1. GTDB lineage: Bacteria > Actinomycetota > Acidimicrobiia > Acidimicrobiales > Palsa-688 > JALZAH01. Next base: position 3,935 of record JALZAH010000372.1, on the reverse strand, counting down.
GACCGACCGCTGCGGGCAGTTTCCCGGGCACCTCAGGAAGCCGACCCCCAGCCACCCTGACGTTGTACCACTGTCCGTGGACAGTGGTACACAACACATCAGGCAAGCCGAGCCTACGGCAAGCGTTAAAGTCGCTGACCTTCGCCCGGGCGCGCGCGGACATGCCGAAGAGCAGACCCACACACACCAGCCCGGGCAACCGCGGGCGAGAACGGGAGTTGTCATCGAGTGGTCGTCCCGACACAGTGGTCAGGTCGTCGACACCGAAGAATCGCCGGGAAAGCACACAGGGGCCAAGGTGCGCCTGAGGGAGAAGCTCCTTACGGCGCGGCACTCATCGGGCCTGTGGGCCATCATCGACCAGGGCATCGTCAGCATCGGCACGTTTGCGGTCACCGTGATCCTGGCCCGCCGTCTTCCGGCCTCGGAGTTCGGCGTGTTCGGTGTGCTGTTGGGCATCCAGGTCATGGCTCTCACCGTGCACACCTCGCTCATCGGCATCCCGCTCATGGTGTTCACCGGTCGCAGCACCCGCCCGGATCACCTGCCCACGGTCGCGTTGGGTCTCGCCGCGATCTTGACCGGGCCCTTCGCGGTGGCGATGACCGCCGCCGTGTTCGTGCTCGAGCGCCCGGGAGTGCTGCCGTGGGCCGTACTCGCCCTCGTCGGTCTCGAGATCCAGGAAACCCTGAGGCGATCGATGATGGGGCGCCTCCAGTTCCGCCGGGTCGCCGGCGGGGACGCGGTGAGCTATCTGGGCCAGGCGGCCGGCGCGGCGCTGGTCACTGCCGTCGGGCGCCCGACCGTCAGCAGCGCTCTGGGCGTCATGGGCCTCTCGTCGCTGGCCGCCGCCGCCCTGCAGCTGTGGCAGGTCCGGCCGGCGTTCGGCGCCCGAGCCTTTTCCCGTGACACCGTCGAGCCCTTCTGGCGCCTCGGTCGAGCGCTCGTCGGCATCAACGGCATCGGCGCGTTGACGGTCCAAGCAGTCATGTGGCTGCTCGGAGCTCTCCACGGCGTCGCCGCCGTGGGTTCCTACCAGGCTCTGCTGGCGGTAGTGAGCCCCACCAATCCGATGATGATCGCCGCCAACAGCATTGTCACCACCCGGGCGTCCAATCTCCACGAACCCGAACTCGGGGCCCGCCGACGAGACGAGCTGCGAGTCGCCCGGCGTTACGGGATCGCCTTGGGCATTCCCTTCGCCGCCTATTGCGTGGTCCTCCTCGTCGCGCCCCGCATGGCTCTGTCCGTGTTTTTCGGGCCATCCTCGGCCTACCGATCCCTCTCCACCGACCTGCGGATCTTGGTGGGCTTCTCGATCGCGCAGTACCTGTCCTTCGTTTTCGCCGGTGTGCTCAACGCCCGCCAGGATACGCGAACGCTCCTTCGATCCCAGCTCGCAGGTGCCGTTGTGGTCCCTCTCGCCGTGCCCGTCATCGCCGTTGGTGCCCTCGGTGCGGCCGTGGCGGCGACGTCGGTCTCAGCGCTCGCCCGAGCGGCAATCGCCGCTCGAGGTGTCCTTCGCCGCTGATCCGTCCCGATCCTCGCTGGTATGCTGACGCCTCCTGGCACCGAATTGGCCCAATCCGACGCTGCTGCCGGCTCACGGTGCTCAGCCGAAGACCTTCGACTATCTCGCCGTCCTGCGGCGCCGCAAGATTGCCGTCATCGTGATGGTCATCGGGTCTGTCGTCCTCGCGGTGGGCTTCACGCTGGTTCGCCACCCGACGTATCGAGGCACGGCACAGATGCTGCTCCCCGAGAGCGCCAACGACGTCGCTCCGAGCGCCGGCGCTGCGATCGCGCCGATTGATCCGTCTCGAGTCTTGGCCAACGCGATCCAGGTCATCAAGGGACCGGAGGTGCGAGCCGACGTGCGAGCCAGGCTCGGCAGGTCGGCTCCCCCCATCTCCGCCACGGCCCTCACCCAGACTGATGTCGTCCAGATCGCCGCTGACGACGCCAGCGCCAAGGGGGCGGCCGCCGTCGCCAACGCGTATGTCGGCTCGTACATTGACCTGCGGCGCAAACAGATCCTAGACGCAAACACCGCCGCCAGCCTCGACGTACAACGTGAGATCGACGACCTGCAGGCGCAGATCGACCACGCCCGAGGCCCGAACCGGGACAGTTTGGTCCAGGCCCAGGCGTCGTTCCGAGAGAGGCTGGGCCAGCTCCGGGTGGCCGGCACCAACCAACTTGGGGGCCCGCGGTTGCTGGCTCCGGCTGTCGCGCCAATGTCCCCAGCGGGGACGACGCCGTTGAAGGCCGCCCTGTATGGCCTCGGCTTGGGTCTGGTCCTCGGAGTCGGCGTCGCCTTCGGGCGTGACTTTCTCGACGACTCGGTGCGGACCAAGGAAGATCTCGAAGACGCCCTTTCGGGTCTCCCCGTCGTCGGCCTCATTCCCACGCTGATCAATAAGGGCGGCAACGACATCGCGCCGTTGGTGACCTCGGACGAGCCTCACTCAGCCGCCGCCGAGGCCTATCGCACCCTCGGCGCGGCCATCCACTTCCTCGACCTCGACAACCCGATCCGGACGTTGCAGATCACCAGTCCGTCACTGCGTGAGGGTAAGACGACGACCGTCGCCAACCTGGGTCTCGTCCTCGCCCAATCGGGTCAACGGGTGGTCATTGTCTGCTGTGACCTACGCCGCCCCCGGATTCATACGTTCTTCGGCCTCGCCAACGAGATCGGGCTGACATCGGTGATCACAGGCCGGGTCAGCCTCCAAGATGCGGTCAAGGGTGTCCGCGATCAACCGCGGCTTCGGGTGCTGCCATCGGGCCCCGTGCCTTTCAACCCGACAGAGCTCTTGTCGTCCGAACGGACAAACGGAGTCCTCGAGGCCGTGAAGGAAAGCTGTGAGGTCGTGCTGCTCGACTGCCCGCCGGTACTGCCCGTCGCCGACAGCTTGGTGCTCACCGGCTCCGCTGATGCCTGCTTGATCGTCTGTCGGGCCGGCAGCGGCTCTCGAAAGGACCTGGTCCGAACGGTGGAGCTGCTGCGTCAGGTGGGGGCGCCACTTGCGGGCTCCATCCTCAACGCGACGCCCGCCCGTGCCATCTACGGCGGAGCCTACGGATACTACGAAGAGCCCGAAGGCCGAAGCCCGATGGCCGACGATGCTGCTCTGTTTCCTCGAGGCAGGCATGCCCGTCAGCAGCCGGGCGAGGCCGGCCGGCGCAAGGCGCGGGGTCGCGGAGCTGGTTGAGATCCCCAACTACTGAACGTTGGCCTTGCCGACCACAACACATCGGGCAAGCCGAGCCTACGGCAAGCGGCAGCACCACGAAGTCGAGCGACACCAGCACGTCGTAAGGTTCATCCTGCTAGGGCTGGTGCACGTTCAACACTGGTGTTTGCTTACTCGTCCACGTGAGCGCGACGAAGACGGATCACGCCGGTCAACTACACCGCCCGGGCCAGCCGGAGGCTCAACGCTGTCGATCGAGGCCCGAACCGCCGAATTGTCAATCGAGCGGGTGGGGAACCGCGCTGAGCCGAGCCTCGAGCCCGTGATCCGGCGGCAGCTGGGCTGACCGCTCGCTATGGGATGCCGACCTCAGCGATGCTTGGCACCGTTGTTGTCGACTTGGGGGCCAACTTTCGTGGCGTATCCCGCGACCTGGTCGACGGCCCAAAGCAGTCCGTTGTTCAAGCGCTTTCCCTCCACCAGCACGCGGCAGTTTGCGGCTTTCGTGCCTCACTTCGGAAAACAGCGCTATGTCAGTGTATTTCCACCCGATCGCGATCTGCATGGGCGGCCATCTGAGCGCCTTCAGCAGCGGAACGGTGGCATGGGTCAACAGCTCCATCTCGGAGGGGCGTTCTGTCGGCGCCGGTGGAAAACTGACCCCCCTTCGCCGGTTAAGATTTGACCCCCCTTGGGCGGTGGCGGAGGCGTCCGGGGGTTTGGTGAGCCTGGCTC
>JALZAH010000346.1 GCA_030948425.1 Actinomycetota bacterium | reverse complement strand
CGCAGAAGGTGGCGGTTTCCGTAGCACTGACGTTCACCGAGGACGCGTTCGGCCCCGACGGGAACTACACCGACGCCACCGGCGCCAACGCCGCCGACATTCTCTGGCGGGAGATCGCCGCCGTTGTCGCGCCGAACGACCCACCACCTCTCAACAGGAAGTAGACCCCCGCCCGCCGAGGTGGTGAAATGCCTCGGACGGTAGACAAGTCTCCATGTGGGTCGCGGGCCCCGGTGCGCTGCTCGTCGCAAAGATCCACAAGATCGCCGAGCGCGTCGACCACAACGACCGCGTCCGAGACAAGGACGCGCTCGATGTCCTCCGGTTGCTGCGAGCGACCGGCACCGAACACCTTGCGGGTCGCCTCCGCGCGCTCCGAACCAACGATCTCGCCGCACCGGTGACGACGGAGGCGCTCGACGCCCTGCCCCGACTGTTCGGCAGTGAGCAGAGCGACGGTGTCCTGATGGCGGTACGTGCTGCCGGAATGGCCGAGGGCCGGCGACCATCGCCGGATCATTGACGGCTCTCATCGCCGATGTCGCCGACTTGAGGGCGAGCCTTAGGTAGCCCTCGGGCGAACGTAGAAGGCCGGCCCTCTCGGACCGGCCCTCTACTCACTTCGTTGGTGAGTTGGTCACCTATCCGCCCTGACCTGGGTGTTCTCCGAGTTCACCGCTTACCTTCCCACACGGATTTGGGCATTCTTCCCACACGCCGCCCAAACGTCCTGGTCAGCGGCCTGCGGACGCCGGATGTCCGCCGATGGTCCCGATGGTTCTGGGTGGGAAACCGACGACGGACTCAGAGGGGTTAGCACCGCAGAACTCCCTTGCCCGAGCATCTCTTCCCCGCTTTGCCGCGCCGACCGCGTTGGCCGCTCGACTCAGGTCCGCCCAGCGAGGTCTTGGATGCCACTGACGAGATCGCCGGCATCGACTTCGAGCGCCTTGGCCAGTCGCGCCACGGTCTCAAGGCTCGGGTTGCGTTCGCCAGCCTCCAGGGATCCCACGTAGGCACGGGCGATCCCGGACCGGTCGGCCAGCGCCTCCTGGGACAGGCCAAGGCCTTGGCGTTGGCTGCGGACCCGATCCCCGAACAATCGCTGGCGGGGAGTCGGCCCCTTCCCGGTTCCGGCCACCCCGACATCTGACGCCCTCGCTTGATCCGGGTCGACGCAATCGGGGTAACATTGTCAGTCTCACAGCGGAAGGGCTGGGTATGACAGGCAACGGCGAACCGGGGACGAGCGCGGCCCGATTTCAGGTCGTGATGGTACTGGCCGCAGCGATCCTGGTCGGCTGCGGGAGCGGTGCGGCCTCCTCGAAATCCTCGGGCGAGACACCGACGACGGCCGCATCAACGCAAGGCAAGGGGAACCGAACTCCTGGGCAGCCGGCGTTCAGCGTCGCCGCGAACTGCACCGAGGCTGTCAGCAACGGCAAGGATCTTCTCGGTGTCGCCTGTCCCGGGAGCGTGAGCCGGCTCGACCCGTCGTCCGGCAAGCCGCGATGGACGGTCAGCGATCCGAGTTGGCAGCAGTTCGAACGGATCGACCTCGGCGGTGACGTGATCGTCGCCTCCATCAAGGTCACTGTCCCGGCCTCGGGCCTGACGGCGAAGCAGGAGGGGTACCGGGTCGTCGCTGTCGGGGACGGCAAGAAGCTCTGGGAGACCAAGCTGTACCCGCCGTCCCCGGAACCGACCCCGGAGTTCGCCATCACGGCGGACACAGTGGTTGCTCAAGCCGGGTCGGTCGTCAATGCCTTCGACACGAGGTCTGGCCACCAACGGTTCGAGCGGCCGGTCGACAAGACGAAGTGCAGCGTCACCTATCCGCCCCTGTTGTTCAAGGACTCCGTGGCTGCGTGTGGCCAACGCTTCTCGCTCAGCGACGGCTCTCCGCTGGCGTTTCGGGCGCCGCGGACGGGCCTCGCCGCCGATCCCGGCTCCGACGTTGCCGCCGCCCAACTGGATAACGGCGAGACCGTCTTCGCCATCATCCGTAGCGACGGGTCGCCGCAGGCGTCGGTGACCGGAGAGTTCCTCGGATTCGCGGGACCGTCGATCGTCTTCAAGCACGACGCAGGACGTTCCGGCAAGGTCTCGGGTGTACGCCCGGATGGGTCCGTCCTTTGGGAACAAGCGGTGTCGTTCGACACCAGCGATGGCTTTTCGGACAACCTGTCGTTCGCGAACGGGTCAGTCTGGATCCGCAACTCCAGCAACGAGCTGGTGGCCGTCGATGGGGCCACGGGCAAGCCTGCGAGCCCCATCCCGACCACTGCGGTCGGGCTGGGCAAGTCGGCGAGGGTGGTGGCGACGACGGCCAACGTCGTGGTGGTCAAGACGGGCGACAGGGACAGCGACAACTCGCCTTCCCTTCGGGCGATCACGCGGTAGGGCATTGCAATGCCCGTTATGTTTCCAAGGAGCGACGGCCGGGCCCGAGCAACCGCCGTGCTCGTGTGCCCGCCGTCGCCTCCCACCGCACGGTTGTGAGCGGCTGCACCGGGTGGGGGCCGAGGGATCCCTCCGCAATGACTTCCTTCCGGCTGGATGAACCCGGGTGCCTCTCGCGGTGTGTCTGGTCCCGAGGTCGCCATGAACCCCGGGTCGAGGAGCGTGGCGTGACCCTGACGACCTCGGGTCCGATGGGACACTTGTTGGGTGGCACGTCAGGCCAGCAGGCGGTGGCTACGGGCGGTCGGCGTCCTGCTGGCAGTCGCTCTTGTCGTTGTCGGCGTGAGGGTCGCGCAACGAGACCAGACCGGATCGCTGTGCACGCAGGCCGACCTGGACCGGGCGCGACCTGTCGTCATGCCAATGCCGGAGCGTGCTGAGCGCACGCTGCATGTCAGCGACGCTCGCGTGAGCCCGCCACCGCCGGGCGCCCAGCCGATCATTCCGGCGGAGCAGGCCTGGACATCGCTGAGGATGGGTCGGCTCCCGGTCGGCGGGGGTGGCGACGAACGCCTCGTGTTCGGCATCTTCACCTTCAAGAACCGATCACCCGTACTGGCCTGGGCGCTCTACACCCGCCACAGCGCACAGCCGCTGAACCAACAGCCGCTACCGAAGAACGTCAAGCCGTTGCCCGATGCCGAGCCGTGCTTCTTCGGGACCACTCTCGATGGGTTGGACGCCACTTCGGGCAACCGCTTTGGCGGGGCGATAACCAGCGAATAGGAGCCAGCGTCTAGGTCGGCGGCTTGGTGAAGAAGGACCGTGCGGTCCAGAGCAGGCCCAGGACCCCTCCGCCGATGACGGCGAACAGACCGATCCCGCCAGAGTCCGTCATGGCCAGGACCGCGATCGTGAGGCCGAAAGCCATGGACAGCAGTACCAAGATGCGAGCGGACGTCTCACGAGTCATGGCCCAAGCTTGCCGGATCGTCGCCGACACCGCACCGTCGACGGTGCCCGTGGTGAGCCTTCGCTTTCCAGGCGGCTCACCCCGAACCGGAACCAGACTCCACGTTGCCCACCAACCTTGATGTTGCCAAACTCCACCTCATGGCCGACGGGACCAGGGTGCAGCCGGAGAAGAACTGGCAGAGGATCGGGACCGTCACCTTTTTGGCTGCCGCCTTCCTACTCGTTTCGATGGGCGGGGCAATCGTTGCCGCCCCCGTGACCGTGCCGCTCATGTACGTGGTCTCGCGGCGCCACCCCACCGGCGCATTCCGTATCGCCGCCGCTGTCCTTGGCGGGCTCACCGCGGCGGAAGCGGTATGGGCCCTCACCTACCTTCTGACGACAGAAGCGCTGCCGTGGATCTGGACCGTCCCGCTGGCCAGCGGAGCGACGGCGGCGTTCATCCTCGCGGGCGGGGTCCGTCTCGGCCGAGGCCCGACCCGCCCGAACCACACGGGAACGCCCGTCATGTGAGTTCGTCATTGCGGCGTAGCGACGGACCATCGCCGGTGGACCATCCGACCGAGGTGACCCCCGGCAGCACCGACGGCGGCCACCGGCGGGAAGACCTGGCCGGAGATGAGCGAGAGGAAGAAAAGGCTCGGCCGCTCGGCCGGGAGTGCGTTGCCAAATATCACCATGGCTGCACTCGTGGCTACCCATGCCAACTCGGCGATCACCACACCACACAGGACGGGATGCCGGCTGGAACCGAGGCCCGCCACGACCGCACCGACCAGCGTGGCCAGGGGCACTCCGTAGA
>JALZAH010000328.1 GCA_030948425.1 Actinomycetota bacterium | reverse complement strand
CCCGTGTGCCCTCGCGCTCGTTCGTCTTGGTGCCCGCCATCAGCGCTTCCTGCCCTTGGCCGACTTCTCCATGCCGGCGTGGTACTTGAAGGTGCGGGTGTTGGCGAACTCGCCCAGCTTGTGCCCGACCATGGACTCGGTGATGTAGACGGGGACGTGCTTGCGGCCGTCGTGGACGGCGATGGTGTGGCCGACCATGTCGGGGATGATCGTGCTGCGCCGCGACCACGTCTTGATGACCTTCTTGTCGCCGGCCGAGTTGAGGACGTCCACCTTCTTCAGGAGGTGATCGTCGACGAACGGGCCCTTCTTCAGGCTGCGGGGCATCGGATCTCCTTACCGGCGCACGCCGCGGGACGGCCGGCGCCGGATGATGAGCTGCTGGGACGGCTTGGTCTTGTCGCGGGTGCGGCCTTCGGGCTTGCCCCAGGGGCTCACCGGGTGGCGGCCACCGGACGTCTTGCCCTCGCCGCCGCCGTGCGGGTGGTCGACCGGGTTCATGGCCACGCCGCGGGTCTGCGGGCGCTTGCCCTTCCACCGGTTGCGGCCGGCCTTGCCGATCTTCACCAGCTCGGCCTCGGCGAAGCCGACCTCGCCGAGCGTGGCCCGGCAGTCGATCGAGACCCGGCGCATCTCACGGCTCGGCAGGCGCAGGGTGGCGTAGGGGCCGTCCTTGGCGACGAGCTGCACGCTCATGCCTGCGGCCCGGGCCATCTTGCCCCCCTGGCCGGGGCGCATCTCGACGTTGTGCACCACCGAGCCGACCGGGATGTAGCGCATGGGCATGGCGTTGCCGGCCTTGATCTCCGAGCCGGAGCCGGACTGCACCTTGTCACCGACCTGCAGGCCCTTGGGCTGGAGGATGTAGCGCTTCTCGCCGTCGTGGTAGTGCAGGAGGGCGATCCGGCAGTTCCGGTTCGGGTCGTACTCGATCGACGCCACGGTTGCGGGGACGCCATCCTTGTTCCGCTTGAAGTCGATGATCCGGTACTGCTGCTTGTGGCCGCCGCCGCGGTGGCGGGCGGTCTTGCGGCCGTAGGTGTTGCGGCCGCCGCTCTTCGGGTTGGGGAGGAGCAGCGACTTCTCGGGGGTCGACCGGGTGATCTCGGAGAAGTCGGCGACCGTCTGGAAGCGGCGGCCTGCGCTGGTGGGCTTTCGGGCACGGAGGGGCATCGGGGGGCGCTCCTACTTCTCGAACAGGTCGATGGTCTCGCCCTCGGCGAGCGTGACGACGGCCCGCTTCAGGTCGGGCCGCTGGCCGAAGGTGCGGGTCTTGCGGTTGAGCTTGCGCTTGCCCTTTCGGTTGAGGGTGTTGACCTTCGTCACCTTCACGTTGAAGATCGCCTCGACCGCCTGGCGGATCTCGATCTTGTTGGCGTCGGGGGCGACCACGAAGGTGTACACGCCGTTGTCGAGCAGCCCGTAGGACTTCTCCGACACGACCGGCTTGCGGATCACGTCACGGTGGTCCCTCACGACTGCTCCCCCTTGCCTGCGCCGACGCCGGAATCGGCCTTGGCCTTCGGCAGCGTCTCCTTGGTGAACAGCACCCAGTCGTTGCACAGGACGTCGTAGGCGTTCAGCTCGTCGACCAGGATCAGCTGGATCCCCTGGAGGTTGCGGAACGCCCTGGTCGCCGTCTCGTCCTCACGGCCGACGACCACCAGCACGCTGCCTTGGAGGTCGAGGGCGCCCAGGAGGGCGACGGCCTGCCGGGTCTTGGGCTCGGTGAACCCGAACCCGTCCTCCAGCACCACCACCCGCTGCTCGGCGAAGCGGTCGGAGAGGGCCGAGCGCAGCGCCGCCCTCACCATCTTCTTGGGCGTGCGCTGCTTGTACGACCGGGGCTTCGGGCCCAGGGCGACCCCGCCACCGGTCCACTGCGGTGCGCGGGTGGTCCCTTGCCGGGAGCGACCGGTGCCCTTCTGCTTGAAGGGCTTGGCGCCGCCGCCCGAGACCTCGGCCCGGGTCTTGGTGGACTGGGTACCGGCTCGGGCCGCGGCCAGCTGGGCCACGACGACCTGGTGCATCAGCGGGACGTTGGGCTTCACGGTGAACGTGGCGTCGTCGACCGTGATCGATGCGCCCTCGCTGCCGTCGGCCTTCCTGGTGGTGAGATCAGCCATTACCTGCCGCCCTTCACCGCGGACCGCACGATGACGGTCGACCCGCGGGCGCCGGGCACGGCACCCTTGACCAGCAGGAGGTCGCGCTCCACGTCGGACTGGACCACGGTGAGGTTCAGGGTGGTGGTCTTGTCGCCACCCATGCGGCCCGACATCCGGGTCCCCCTGAAGACCCGGCCCGGCGTGGCGCAGGCGCCGATCGAGCCCGGTGCCCGGTGGTGCTTGTGGTTGCCGTGGCTGGCGCCCTGGCCCTTGAAGTTGTGCCGCTTCATGGTGCCGGCGAAGCCCTTGCCCTTGCTGACGCTGGTGACGTCGACCTTGGCGCCGGCCTCGAAGACGTCGACGGCGATCGTGTCGCCCACGTTGTAGGAGCTCACGTCGTCGAGGCGCAGTTCGAGGACCTTCTTGCCCGGCTCCACCCCGGCCTTCTCGAAGTGCCCCATCTCCGGCTTGTTCACCCGCGACGCCTTCTGCATGCCGTAGGTGACCTGGACGGCCGAGTAGCCGTCGGAGTCGGGGGTCTTCACCTGGACGATGCGGGCCGGGGTGACCCTGAGCACGGTGACGGGGACGAGCCGATGCTGCTCGTCCCAGACCTGTGTCATGCCGACCTTCTCGCCGACGATCGCTCTCGCTGTCATGGCTCTCTCTCCGTGGCGGTGGGCACCAGCCGTAGCGGCTGGCCCCACACACGGAACGCTCCGCATCGGCATGGTGCCGAGCGGAGCGCTCGCATGGGTCCTGCCGGTCGGTTCTCGCCGAGGCGAGCCTTCCCGGACGTCGAATGTGTGCGCCCCGCAGGGCACAAGAGGAGAAGCGTACCCGGCCTCGCCCTCCCCCCGCCAACCCACCCCCTGCCAACGGCCCGGGCAGAACACCGCGCCCCGACGAGGACAACTGGCCGGGCACAACCCCACGGACAACTGCCCGGGCAGAACACCGCGCCCCGACGAGGACAACTGGCCGGGCAGAACCCCATGGACAACTGCTCGGGCAGAACGCCGCGCCCGACGGGGGAGAACTGGCTGGGCAGTTCACCGGCCGACGGGCGAGATTGTCACAGCGACACGTCAGACTGCCATGGTGCAGAAAGCGCATCGAGAAGCGGCCTACAGCGCGATGGCGACCGGCGACGGTCTCGTCACGAGAGCGGCAGTGCGGGCGATGGGGGCGACCGACCGGGAGATTGACTGGGCGCTCCGATGCGGGGACGTGATCAGCGTCCGCAGAGGTGTGCTGGCTCCGCCGGGCCTGCCCGTGACGGCGGCGCTCCGGCAGGCAGCGGCGGTGGTGGCCACTGGTGAAGGCGCGGTCCTCTCCCACTTTGCGGCGGGCGGAAGGCACCGGTTTCCGGGCATCGCCCCTGGCGCGCTCGAACTGACGGTGCCGCGGCACCGGGCGGCGAGACTCGAGGGGGTCGTGGCCCATGCGGCACCAGATCTGCAGCACGTCGACACCGTCGTCGTCGACGGCGTCCCGTGCACGACTCCCGCCCGCACCGCACTGGACATCACCGCGTCGGTCGGGCCCAATCTGCGGCGGCGGATCATCGCGCACATCGAACGGACGCAGCGTCGAGACGGATTGGTCGCGATCCGGGCGGCCGCCGATCGAATCGGGAACAAGCGGAGGCCGGCGGTTGCGCCCCTACTCGACCTCATCGACCAGATGCTCTGCGGGGCGGAGGGCCTTGACCTGACCCCACGGTGCCTGGCCGCCATCCAGGCTGCCGGGATCCGGAGGCCGGAGCTCGAGGTGCCGGTCACATGGGGCGGGCGAGCCTTCGTACTCGACGCCGCCTTCCTGCCCGAGCAGGTCGACGTCGAACTCGATGATGACTGGAGCCACGCAACGGCGGCTGGGTCCCATGCCGACAAGGAGCGCGACCGAGCGGCGCGCCGGGCCGGGTGGGAGGTGGAGCGCGTGACTCCGGAGACGGACATCGACGCCTTCGTCGAACACCTCGGCTGGCTGCTCGAGGGGCGGGGACGGCGGACGGCGTGAACCGGTGACGACACCGAGGACTCCTCACGGCGGCGGGCCCCGGGCCGGCCGGGGTTCGAGCAGACCAAGGGAGTCGTTCCGGGCCTCGTCGCCCAGCGTGGGTCTCCACGGTCGGCTCGGGTGCGTCGCCCAACGCAATGGGGGGAGCGGCGCTCACGGACACCCATCCGCGGAGTGGCCACCTCAACCGTGAGGGGAGCGTGGTCGGACCTCGAACGCCAGAGGTCCTCCTGACCGACCTTGACCGAGAGGATCCGCCAGCCCTTCGGCGTGAACACGTGGTCGATCATGCAGGGGCCGGCCCGGTTGTTCCAGTGTGTCGGCTCCTCGCTCTCACCCTGTTCGACGCCCCGATCCGTGTGGTATGCGGAGTGCAGGCCCATCCTGTCGAGACGGTCGACGATGGGGAAGTGCGACATCGGGACGCGCGGGATGTCCTTCCACGCTCCGCCGGTGTTGAAGTCACCGACAACGACGACGGGACCGACCGCGAGCCAGTCGGTCCAGGCATCAGGGCCTCCACCAGCGGATTGATCGTCGGCCGGCCCGAGAGGCAGGCCCACACGGCCACGAGCTTGAACGGCGTCGGGCCGTGAACCTCAACGGCGCCGAGACGGCACCCGAGATGGGCAGGACGTCCGCAGGGCTCACCGCCCAGTCGCCGAAGGCGGCCACTCCCAGACCGAACGCACCCGCCTCGCCGAATGTCACGAACTTCGGATCGGCGGCACGCTCATCCGGCAACCGGCCCCACTCCGTGATGACGGCAACATCGGGCGCAAGCTCAGCGACGAACTCGTCATGCGCTCCGCCTAGGCGACAGTTCCACGTCACGTCCGCATGACGGATGACGCTACCGACCGGACGCGCCGGAGGGCCTCGCACGGGGCCCTCCGATGCAGACCTCGGCGCCTACGCCGTCTGGATCTTGATCTCGATGTCGACGCCGGCGGGCAGGTCGAGGCGCTGGAGCGAGTCGACGGTCTTCGGGGTGTGGTCGACGATGTCGAGGAGGCGCTTGTGGATGCGCATCTCGAAGTGCTCACGGCTGTCCTTGTACTTGTGGGGCGAGCGGATCACGGTGTAGCGGTGCTTCTCCGTAGGGAGGGGCACCGGGCCGCGCACCTTGGCTGAGGTGCGCAGGACCGTCTCCACGATCTTCTTCGTCGACTGGTCGATGATCTCGTGGTCGTA
>JALZAH010000322.1 GCA_030948425.1 Actinomycetota bacterium | reverse complement strand
CACCCCTCGTTCGGCATGAGCGTGAGCCACTCCCACAAGCGGAGCCGGCGTCGCTGGAACCCCAACATCCAGCGGGTGCGGGCCATCGTGAAGGGCGCCCCCGTGCGTCTCTCGGTCTGCACGTCGTGCATCAAGGCAGGCAAGGTCACCAAGCCCGCCCGCCGCGTCTCTGCCAGCTGACCGCCCTCTCGTCGGGGAGCCCCGACGCCCCGCGCGCCTTCCGGGGAAGCCTCAGGCGAGGAACGCGCTCAGCTCGTCGGCGTCGGCGGCGGCCTGCTTGCGGCCCATCTCGATGGCGTCGGGCACGGCGGCGGGATCCATCAGCGCCTTGGGGTCCACGGAGGCCGGGACCCGGTGGAACACCTGGCTTCCCGACGCCCGGAGGGCGTCGAACTCCTTCTCGGTGGAGCCCACCGCGGAGGTCATCATTCCCTGCGTCACGTTGCCGCCGTCGGTCAATGACAGCACCACCACGCGCTGGCTGCCGGCCAGCAGGTCAAGGTGGGTACCGCTGCCACTGACCCCGCCGTCCATGCAGCGGCGCTCACCCATCGGTTGCGGGGCGAAGAGGCCTGGTACGGCGCTACTGGCGGCCACGGCACAGGCAATGCCGACGTCGGCGCCCTTGGTGACGATGCACCGTTCGCCCGTGTAGGTGTCGACGCAGGTGATGTGCAGGGCAGCCGAGGGCCATCTGCGCGACGCGAGGATCAGGCCGAGCTTGCGGGCCATCACCGGCGGAGCCGACGTCTGCGCCGCCAGCGCGGCGTGACCGATGGCGCGGATCGTCGCGGGGTCGGCGTCGGCGGCGTCGCGGAAGAGCTCGACGGCGCGGATCTGGCTCGGACGCAGATTGCCGGCCGGGGCGAGCGCACCGAGCAACTTGGGCAGCCTGGCCACCACGGTCAGCTGAGCGTGCATGCGGCGGATACGTCCGGCTTCGAGCACGGCGGCGACCAGGGCACCGGCCGACGTTCCGACGACCCGGTCGGCGCCGCCCAGATCGATCCCCCGCCCGGCCATCTCGTGCAGGTAGGACACCTGCCAGGCCACGAAGAACACCCCTCCCCCGCCGAGGGACAGCCCCAGCCGGAGCCCGTCGCCCGAGCGGGCATCGAAGTCGCGAGGTCGGGCCAGACCGTCGGTGGGCGGCACGTCCGGTGGCGGCGGCGGCTTTGAAGTCATCTTGGTCACCGTACCGGGGCGCTTCGGCGCCGGGGCGGCATGACCGGATGGTGCACGATGGACGCACTATGGCCAAACAGGAACAGCTGTCGACATACCTGAACGACCACCACGCAGGAGCATCAGGAGCGATCGACCTGGCCAACAAGGCCGCGGTGAACAATGAGGGGACCCCTCTCGGAACGTTCTGGTCAGAGCTGCTCAAGGCCCTCGAGGCCGACATGTCCTCCCTTCACCGCATCATGGATCTCCTCCAGGTGCAGCCGGCGGCGCTCAAACAGGCGGCGGGGAAGGCAGGCGAGAAGTTGAGCCGGCTCAAGCTGCACGAGAAGGTCACCGGCGACGCCGACCTGAGCCGGCTGCTCGAGCTCGAGACGCTCTCCGCAGGCATCACCGGCAAGAGCGACCTCTGGCAGGCCCTCACGGAACTGGCCAAGACCGATACCCGCCTGGCCGGGGTCGAACTGGCGCGTCTCGGCACCCGTGCCAAAGCCCAGCTCAAGAGCGTCCAGCAGCAACACCGGAAGGTGGCGGCGACCCTGTTCGGGAGCTGAGGGAAGCCGGAGACGTCAGCTCTCCAGTCGACGCTCCCAGCCGGGGTCGACGGCGCCGGGACCCACACCCAGGGCCACGCCGGCCGAGATCGCCCGCTCCACGAAGCGCTTGGCGGCCACGCACGCATGGGCGGGTTCCATGCCTCGGGCCAGCTCGGCACAGATGGCCGAGGACAGCACGCACCCGGTGCCATGGGTGTTGACCGTGGCGAGGCGGGGTGATTCCAGCCACACCGGCGCCTCCCCCTCGACCACGAGGCAATCGGGCGACGACCCGTCGTCACCCAGGTGGCCGCCGGTCACGAGGACGGCGCTCGGCCCGAGATCGAGGATGGCCCGGGCCGCCCGAACCATGCCGTCACGGTCGACCACCTCGAAGCCGGCCAAGAGGGCGGCCTCGGCCAGGTTGGGCGTGACGACGGCGGCCAACCCCAGGAGCTGGTTGCGCAGCACATCGACCCCGTCGGCCGACAACAAGAGGTCGCCACGCGACGAGGCCATCACCGGATCGACCACGAGGGGCCGGATCCCGAAATCACGCACCGCCTCGACAACGGCCTCAGCCACAGAGGCAGTAGCGAGCATCCCCGTCTTGGCCGCGGCCACGCCGAGGTCGGATGCCACCGAACCGATCTGCACGCGCACCAGTTCCGGCGACACCGCCTCGACGGCATGCACCCCGAGGGTGTTCTGGGCGGTCACCGCCGTCACCGCCGCCGCTCCCCAGAGGCCGTAGGCCTCGAAGGTCTTGAGGTCGGCAACCACACCTGCGCCCCCGCCCGAGTCGGTGCCGGCGATCGTCAGGGCGACGGGTGGCGCGGCCGGCGAG
>JALZAH010000320.1 GCA_030948425.1 Actinomycetota bacterium | reverse complement strand
GCCAGGGCGGCTGCCGCGCCACGGGCGTCGCCCGGACGGGGGCGGAGGCGGCCCCGGGCCACGAGGGCCGTCCGGCTCCAGCGCCCGGGGCTGAAGACCTCGTCGCCACCGAAGCCGGTGAGCAGCGAGCCTCCTGAGGCCGCTTGGGCCAGGGGTGCGTGAAAGTGGGCGTTGATGGGCCAGATCACCCCGTGGCTGTCGAGCACGCGGCGGGCGTAGGGGCCGATGAGGTCGAGCTCGTCGGTGTGGTCGAGGCGGACCCAGTCATCGAGGGCGAGGTGACGGATGACCTGCTCCTGCCAGGCCCTCTCGTCGGTGGCCGGTACCTGAGGGAACCGGTTGGTCGCAGGGATGGGAAGGGGGAGCCCCTGGCTGCGGGCCACCGCGGCGGCAACGGCCAGCACCGTCGAGGAGTCGCGGCCACCGGAGAAGCTCACCAGGCACGGTGGGCGGCGCAGCGCCCGCGTCACCAGGCACTCCAGGCTCGCCAGCGGCCCCGACGAGTTGTCGGTCGCCCGCAGTGCCAGGGTGGCGGGTTCGGGCCCCAGGACGACTCCCCAGGCCCGCTCCAGCGGCGTCATGGCGCAGGACACTGCTGGCCCTGCGAGCATCAGACCTGGGAGGGCGCCGACTTGTTGTACTGCTGATACCACGCCACGGTCTCACGGAGGCCGGCCTCCAAGGGCACCGGTTGGATCTCGGGGAAAAGCGATCGAAGCAGTGTCTGATCGGCCTGGGAATCCTTCACGTCACCCGGGCGGGGATCCTGGTGGGCCCGGGGGAGCGCGACACCGAGCACGGCCTCGAGCAGGTCGATGACCTCGAGCAGCGAGATGCGGTTGCCGAACGCCAGGTTGACCGGCCCGGTGTGGGTCACTCGGCGGAGCACGGCATCGCGGATGACCGAGACGACCGAGCCGACGAAGGTGAAGTCTCGGGTCTGGTCGCCGGCTCCGTGCACCGGCAGCGGCTGGGAGGTCAGGGCGGCATGCACGAAGGCGGGGAGCACCGCGGCGTAGGCGTGGTTGGCGGCCTGGCGGGGCCCGAAGACGTTGAAGAAGCGGAACACCAAGGCATCGACGCCGAACACCGTGGCGTAGGCCTGGGCGTAGGCCTCACCGCTCAGCTTGCTGGCGGCGTAGGGGCTCATCGGCATCGGTGCCAGGTCCTCGCGCTTGGGGAGCGTGGGATTGGCGCCGTAGACCGACGACGACGACGCCGAGATGATGTGGCGACCTCCAGCATGGCGTGCCGCTTCGAGGATGTTGAAGGTGCCGTCCACGTTGACCCGATGGGTGGCCCTCGGGTCGGCGATGGAGCGCGGCACCGACGGTCGGGCGGCCAGGTGAATGACTGTGTCGCTCGCCGCGACCAGCTCGTCGACCAGGTCGGCATCGAGGATGCTTCCCTTGACAAGCTGGACGCCGTCCACACCAGCGAGGTTGGCTTCGAAGCCAGTGGAAAGGTCGTCGAGGGCCACCACAGCCTGGACCGGCGGGTCGCCGGCCAGCTCCCGGCACAGGTTTGAGCCGATGAAGCCGGCCCCGCCGGTCACCAGGACCCTCATGGGCTCTCGCCGCAGGTGGCGTCGGTGTCGCCGCTTTCCATGACGAGTCGCACAGGGGATAAAGCATACTCGTCGCCAATTTGCCTTTGATGGACGTGCTCTCTCTCCGTCCAATTTGTCACGCGCAAATGGTGAAACACACTCAGAGCAGCCGGCGAGCTACGGAGTGCGTTGGTTAAGCTGGCCTTCCTCGCCAGTTTGCCCTCCGGGGTTGCTCACTTCGGCCACTTCGCATAGTGTCACGCACAGTAGTAAGGGGCACCACGGAAGGGGCGCAGAGTGTTATTTCGGGCAAAGAACATTAGTGCCACGAAAGTCAGCGTGGCTGAACCACGGCACAGGCAGCATGAACTGGGTGGTCCTCGGGAGTCCACAGGACCAGCGGCCTTCGTTTTGCGCCACAACGTGGCCGTCAAGGGCTTAGCTGACGCTACCGCTTGGATCGTTGGATTTGTCTTTGCCCTGTCTTTCCACCACGACCTGACCCATGGACATGGCGGTTACTCGCTCGGACGCGTCGAGCTCGCAGTTGCCCTGGCCGTAGGCATCCACCTCACTCTTGGCTGGTCTTCGGGTCTCTATCGCAACCATTGGCGTTTCGGCAGCTTCGAGGAGACCTTCGTGCTGGCCGCCGTGACGTTCGGGACGGCGGTGGTGCTGTTTGCGCTCGACGCGGTTGCCGGGACTGGACTGATACCGCCGATCCTGCCGTTCGGAGCGGCAATGGCCGCGCTGTTGGTCATGATGACCACGCGCTATTGGTGGCGCATGGGTGAGAGTCGACGCCGGCGACCGACTACACAGGGGCGCCGCCAGGTGCTGGTCTTCGGCGCAGGCGAGGGAGGATCCCAGCTTCTGGCCAGCGTGCTGCGCAATCGCAGCTCATCGTTCGTACCCGTGGCGCTGCTCGATGATGACCCGGCCAGGCGCCACCTTCGCATCATGGGCGTCCGGGTGGCGGGAACCCGTCGGGATATCAGCGTCGTCGCCAAGCGTTATGGGGCCGACACGGTGATCATGGCCATACCCAGCGCTGGGTCGGAGCTCGTGCGCGAGATCACCGACCTCGCGCGCGAAGCAGGACTCGAGGTCAGGGTTGTCCCTCCGACCAACGAGCTGCTCGATCGACAGGTGACGGCCGGAGACGTGCGACCCCCGACGATCGTCGATCTCCTCGGGCGCCGCCAAGTGAGCACCGATCTGGTGTCCATCTCCAGCTATCTGGCCGGACGACGCGTGTTGGTGACGGGTGCCGGTGGTTCCATCGGTTCTGAGCTGTGCCGGCAGTTGCACCAGCTCGGGCCGACCGAGCTCATCATGCTCGACCGTGACGAGTCGGCGCTTCATGACGTCCAACTTTCTCTGGACGGGCGCGGCCTGCTCAACTCGCCTGACCTTGTCCTCGTCGATATCCGCGACGCCGCTCGGCTCACGGAGGTGTTCGCCGAGCGCCGCCCCGATGTCGTTTTTCATGCTGCGGCTCTCAAGCACCTACCGCTGCTCGAGTCCTATCCAGGCGAGGCGGTCAAGAGCAACGTCTGGGGCACGCTCAACGTGTTGCAGGCGGCGATGGCTGCGGGCGTTGATCGCTTTGTCAACATCTCGACGGATAAGGCCGCAGATCCGTGCAGTGTCCTCGGTTTCTCCAAGAGGATCGCCGAACGGCTCACCTCACACATGGCCGAGGAAGCGCAATGTGGCACCTACCTATCGGTGCGCTTCGGCAATGTGCTGGGCAGTCGAGGCTCGATGCTCGGAGCCTTCCGCAGCATGATTGAAGGTGGGGGCCCTGTATCCGTGACCAATCCCGACGCCACCCGCTATTTCATGACCATCGAGGAGGCCGCCCAGCTGGTCGTTCAGGCGGGGGCGCTCGGGGGACCGGGTGAGGCGCTCGTGCTGGATATGGGAGAGCCGGTGCGGATCGCGGATGTTGCTCAACGACTCATTGACGACTCGGGTCAGGATATCGATATCGTCTTCACCGGACGTCGGCCTGGTGAGAAGCTCCACGAGGATCTCTTCGGGTCCCGTGAACAAGGGTCGCGCCCCGGACATCCGCTGATCTCGCACGTGCAGGTCCCGCCCCTCGTCCCAAAGCGAGTACTCGATCTCCCATGCAGAGGTGGCCGGGATGACATGACC
>JALZAH010000382.1 GCA_030948425.1 Actinomycetota bacterium | reverse complement strand
GGAGGGCCGGACTCCCCGACCCCGACCCCGACCCCGGCCCCGGCCCCCGACCGGTTCCCACCGTGCCGGCATGGATCCCCGTCCCGGTGGGCTTCCTGGCCGGCTCCATCCCATGGTCGAATCTGGTGGCCCGCCGGGTCGTCGGCGTCGACCTGCGCCGGATCGGCAGTGGGACCGTCTCGGGCACCGGACTCTTCGAGGTGGCCGGTTTCGCCCCCCTGGCGTTGGCCGGGGTGATGGAGGTGGCAAAGGGGGCCGTCGGGCCTCTGCTGGCCGGGCCTCAGCGTCCCCGATTGGCGGCCGCCGCCGGCGCCGCCGCCGTCGCCGGTCACAACTGGTCCCCGTGGTTGCGAGGCGCCGGTGGCCGAGGCCTGTCGCCCGCGCTCGGGGCCCTCGGGATCAGCGCCCCGGCGGCGTCGGTCACCCTGCTCGGTGGTATGGCCGGTGGTCGTCTGGTCCGTCAAACGGCGATCGGTTCGCTGGCCGCCGAGTTGGCGGCCATACCGGTGGCGCGCCGGACCAGAGGCCCCGCTGCGGGGTGGGCGGCGGTCGGCGTGGTCATTCCCATGATCGTCAAGCGCCTGGCCGGCAACGCCCGACCGACGCCGGGCACCTCCAAGCCCTACGTGTGGCGGCTCCTGCTCGACAGGGATCGCCGGCGTTGCCCACCGACGACGTCGCTGACCGGGGGCCGGCTCTGACTGTCGGTGTGGTGACCGACTCTGCGGCGTCCCTGCCCGCCGACGTGGCCGCTGGCCACAAGGTCACCGTCGTGGCCATGGGCCTGACGCTCGGGGGCTCCTCAGTCCACGACGGCGACCTCGAGCTCGAGGAGGTGGTGGCCCGAGCGGGGGAGGGGTTGACCACCTCGGGCCCCGCACCCGGCGAGTTCGCCGAGGCCATCGCCGCCGCCGACACCGGTGACGGGGTCGTGGTCCTCACCATCTCGGAGAAGATGAGCGGGACCAACGGGTCGGCCCGTCTGGCCGCCAAACTCGAAGAGGACCGTGTCATCCGGGTGGTCGACACGGGAACGGCGGCAGGGGCGGAAGGACTGGTGGTGTTGGCCGCCGCTGATCGGGCCGCTACCGGCGCCAACATCGACGACGTGGTTTCGGCCGCCGAGGTGGCCGCCGAAAAGGTCAGGTTGGTCGCCACCCTCCCCACCCTCGAGCACCTGGCCCGAGGGGGACGGGTGCCGGGTGCGGCGGCGTGGGCCGGGCATCGCCTGGACCTCAACCCGCTGTTCGAGTTCAAGGGTGGTCACGTCCGTCCGCTGCGGCCGGTGCGGGGTCAACGGGCCGCCCAGGAGCGGATCGTGGCTCTCTTTGCCCACCGCCTGCAACCCGAGGCCGCTCTGCACGTGGCTGCACTCCACGCCCTTGACCCGGGCGGCGCGGAGCACGTCCTCGACCTGGTCCGGTCCCATGTGGAGCCGGCCAGCGCCTTCGTCGGGTCGTTCAGTCCGGTGATGGTCGCCCACACCGGGCCTGGTCTGGTCGGTCTGGCCTGGTGGTGGGAGGAGCGCTCAGGCGACGGGCGCTGAGGCCTGGGCCAGCGTCCAGTCGGTGGCGGCCACAACGGGAGCGACGGCCAGCACACCGTAGGCGTGGCCCATGCCCGGCACCACATCAAGGCGACGGGGATCGTTGCCGTGGCGGTGCAACTCGGCGCCGTCGCCCGGGGGGATGAACCGGTCCCTGCTGCCGTGCACGATGGCGACGGGGACGTCGATGCGCTCCACCAGGGAAACGGGGGGGAGGGGATCGCTCCACCCCGGGGCCACGCGGACCGACATGAGTCGCAGAGCCATCGCCCGCCCGACGCGGGTCTGGGTCAGTCCCGTCGCCAGGACGCCCTGGGCACTGCGGGGTGCCCGCCACGTGGCCGGACAGCTGACGGCGACGACACCCTCGACGTGGGCGTCGGCGCTGGCTGCATAGCGCAGGGCGGCAATGGCGCCCATGGAGGCGCCGACCAGGATCACGGCTCGGCCGTCGCCGCCGGCCTCGTTCACCGCCGCAGCCACGTCGTGTCGCTCGAGGTCTCCCAGGGTGCAGCGACCGTTGGAGCGACCATGACCACGAGAGTCGTAGGACAAGACGTCGTAGCGGGCAGCGACCAGGGCCTCGGCCTGGCGCTCGACCGCCCGATCGATGGTGGACGCCGCAAAGCCGTGGACAAGAACGACGACGGCTCGCGGCCGGTCGGCGGCCCAGCGTCGAATGAGCAGGTCGACGCCGTCGGTGGTGGCCAGCGTGAGCGTCGGCGGGTCCGGGCGGTGGTCGTCTTCGGTCATGGGAATGTCTCCGCCTCGCTCGCCATCGCCAGGTGCGCAGCGCCGGGACCTCATCTTGGCAGGGCCGGGAAGAATCAGGTGGTCGGAGCGTCGGGGAGGTCGGAGGGGACATAGCGATCGGCGATCGCCGACCGCAGAGCGATCTGGCCGGGGTGGGCATCGATAACATGGCGCAGGGCCTGACCGGTGGCCGAGAGGTAGCGGCGGGTGGTCTCGAGGGAGGCGTGGCCGAGCAGCTCCTGGAGCTCGACGACGTCGGCGCCCGCTTCCAACGCCGACGTGGCGAAGGTGTGGCGCAGGGCATGGACGAGGGCGCCAGCGGGGACCTGGGCCCGGAGCCCGGCACGGATGTAGAGGCGCTCGACGAGATAGCGGACCTGGTGCACGCTCAGGCGGGTTCCGTCCACGTCGACGAACAAGGGGACGGCCGGGTGCTCGAGGTCGTGGTCGGGGAACCGCTCGACCCGTTCCCCCTGATAGTCGGCGATGAGCCGCTCGAGGGCGGAGCCGATGGGGATGGGGCGGGCCTTGTTCCCCTTGCCCACCACCTCCAGGCGTCGGGCCCCTGGGTCGCCGACCAGCGATCCGGTCGACAGGCCGACGGCTTCGGCCTCGCGGATGCCCGTCACGCAGAACGTGGCCACCAGGGCCAGGTCCCGGGCCGGCCACGGCCGCCGGGACCGGGGGTCGGCCACCGCTGCGGTAGCGAGGAGACGAGGGATGCCGTCGCGGGCGCGGATGGTGCGGGGGAGCACCATTGGGGTCTTGGGCTTGGGCACCGCAGCCATGGGGTTGCCGTCGAGCACGCCTTCGGCGACGAGAAAGTCGAAGAAGCTCGTCCACGCCGAGTGGGCCCGGCGGATGGACGCTGCCGCATGGTCGGCGGCCCACGATGCGAAGGCGGCCCGAAGCGCCGGGCGGGTCAGGTCGGCCAGGGTGACGACCTGCAGCTCCTCGAACTCGGCCAACCGGCGGCTGACGCCCGTCAGATCCCGGCGGTAGGCGGCGAGGGTGGCCGGCGACGGCTTGGTAGCACCCAGGTTGGTGAGCCAGGCATGCACGGCATCAACGCGCAGGGCTTCGGAGTGCAAGCGGGCTCGGGCCACAACCCATGGTAGGACCGAGCAGGTGCCCCGGCGGCGTGCCGGAGCGTCGTCGCCGGGCATGGGGTGGTGGGCGGGGAGTCCGGCGAGCGAAACCGCCGAGCCCGCTCCGGCGCTAGTCGACAGCCACCTTGTCCGCCCCGCGGGCAATCGCCCCGTCGAGAAATGGCCCGAGCAGGGTGGCAACCTCCTCGGCGGCCTCTGCGGGGGGGCCGTCGGGCCGGGTGGCGTAGCTCAGAGCCAGGCGGACGAGGCATCGGGCGGCGAGATGGGCGTCGGTGCCGCTCATGGTCGGCCACCGATGATGAAAGAACCGGGCCAGGTGGCCGCCGGCTGCGTCGAGGACACCCTCGCCGCGGGTGGTGATCAGGGTCAGCAGATCGTGGTTGCCGTCGTCATTGACGATGGCCCGGAGCAGACCCCTGTCCCGGGCGGCAGCCAGAAACGTGGCCATGGCCGCCGACAGAGCAGCCCGGGGATCGGATCCCCCGGCCTCCAGGGCGGCGTCGACCATCCCCAAGAAACGCTCCGTCTCGGCCACCACGTAGGCCTCGGCCAGACCCTGCCGGGAGCCGAACTCGGCGTAGATGGTCTGGCGACTCACGCCGGCGGACGCCGCCACGTCGGCCATGCGGATCGACGCCCAAGGCCGGTGGGCGAGCAGGGGATTGAGGCCGGTGTCGAGCAGTGAGCGGCGCCGCAGGGCCCGAGCCTGACCGACGTAGGCTGGGATGGGCCGCACAGCGTCCGCCTGGCGCGCGTCTGCCATGCCCAGACACCTTAGCGTTGACGATCGGACCGTGCTTGACATACGTTCCTGCTTTGTCTACCACAATTGACAGGGAAGGGGCTGACTGTCAGACTCGTGGGTATCGAGCTCGCCAGACAACAGGGGAATATGACCGATATGGCCGTGACCGCGGGTACAGCGCAGGAGCAACCGAACACCGAGCTCCCCGGCACCGCTTGGCGTGACCCCAAGCGTTACCTGTGGCCGCTCGGCCTGCTGGTCCCCCTGCTGCCCCTGATCGGCTGGGGTCTGACCTCCGCCACCGGCCTCGGCCTGTTCTGGTGGTTCGGCCCCCTGTTCCTCTACGGGGTGTTGCCCATCCTCGACACCATCATCGGAACCGACGCACTCAATCCGGCCGACGGCGTGGTGGCCAAGCTGGAGGCGGATCGCTACTACCGGTGGTGCATCTACCTCTTCATCCCGTTGCAGTTCGCCACCCTGGTGTGGGCGGCCTGGAAGGTCACGCAGGGAGGCATGCCCTGGTACGACAACCTGGGCCTGACCATCACCACCGGCATCGTCGGCGGGGTGGCGATCAACACGGCTCACGAGCTCGGTCACAAGCGCCTCAACTACGAGCGCTGGTTGTCCAAGGTGGCTCTGGCCCAGAGTGCTTACGGCCACTTCTTCATCGAGCACAACCGCGGTCATCACGGCCGGGTCGCCACCCCCGAAGATCCGGCCTCGTCCCGCTTCGGTGAGAGCTTCTTCGCTTTCTGGCCGCGCACCGTAGGGGGGAGCATGACGTCCGCCTGGAGCCTGGAGCGCAAGCGGCTGGACCGCAGCGACCACCGGTTGATCTCGCTGCACAACGACATCATCAGCGCATGGGCCATGACCGCCGTGCTCTACATCGCACTCATCGTCGCCTTCGGTTGGAAGACCATCCCTTTTCTGGCCATCCAGGCGGTCTTCGGCTTCAGCCTCCTCGAGGTGGTCAACTACCTCGAGCACTATGGGCTGCGCCGGCAGATGGGGCCCGATGGCCGCTACGAGCGCTGCCAGCCCCGGCACAGCTGGAACAGCAACAACGTGGCCTCCAACCTCATCCTCTACCACCTGCAGCGTCACTCTGATCATCACGCCCATCCCACTCGCCGCTTCCAGGCCCTGCGCCACTTCGACGAGGCTCCCCAGCTTCCCTCGGGCTACGGGACCATGATCCTCCTGGCCTACTTCCCGCCGCTGTGGCGCAAGGTCATGGATCACCGTGTCGTCGAGCACTATGGCGGCGATATGACCAAGGCGGGCGTTCAGCCCTCCAAGCGAGCCAAGGTCCTGGCCCGCTACTCGCCTTCAGCGCCCGCCGCCCCAGGTGACCAGCCGTGAGCGCCTATGCGTGCCCGGAGTGCAGCTACGTGTATGACGAGTCGACCGGCGATCCCCGGGAGGGGTTCGCACCGGGGACGCCGTGGTCGGACGTGCCCGACGACTGGGCGTGCCCGGACTGCACCGTGCGCGAGAAGGTCGACTTCGAGCCCGTCGAGGGCTGACCTGACCCCATACTCTCTTTGTTGTTATATGCTGAGGTATGGTAGCTAAGACGATGACGGAGGCCGCTTTCTCCGTGCTGGCGTCCTTGCTCGACGAGCCCTTGCACGGCTACGGGATCATGCAGGCCGTTCGGGCCCTGTCCTCTCAGCGGGCGCCGTTCCCGGTCGCCACCGTCTACGCGGTGCTCGACCGCCTCACTGCTGACGGGCTGGTGGAGGTGGACCACGAGGAGATCCGCGAGGGACGGCTACGGCGGTACTACCGGGTTACCGATGACGGGGCCCGGGCACTGTCGCTCGAGGCCCAGCGCCTGGCCAAGAAGGCCGAGGTGGCCACCGAGCGAGTGCGCGTCTGGTCCCTGCGACCATCGACGACGGATGGGCTGGGATGAGTGACGAGGAGGATGGCATCAGCGTCGCCGGCGTGGAGTCCCACTACCGCACCGTGCTGCGCCTGCTGCCCGCCTGGTACCGCAAGGAGCGAGAAGAGGAGATGGTGGCCACGTTCCTGGAGGACAACGCGGAGCTCGACGATCTCGAGGCGGAGTACCGATGGCCACGCTGGTCGGAGATGGCCGGCGTGGTCGGGGCGGCAATCCGCCTGCGCTTGGGCGGGGCCGACGCGCCCCCTCGGTCCATCGCCTGGGGGGAGACGGGGCGCCTGGTCGCCCTCTTGGGGCTGTTGGCCTATTCGACCCTGACCGTGCTCGGCTGCGCGGCGGTGGCCGGGCTTCCCGTCCACGATCTGAAACTCTCGACAGCCTTGCCCTGGGCGGTGCCGACCGTCGGGGCCGTCGGGTCATTCATGG
>JALZAH010000316.1 GCA_030948425.1 Actinomycetota bacterium | reverse complement strand
CGTCATGTTGGACACCCGCAGCTGGTCGGCCACCTCGCTGACGGTGACGAACCGAGATCGATCGTTGCCTGGTTGCACCTCTACCACCCTTCTCCGAGCGTCGAGCGTACGCCACCGAGGCCAGGGTGGAAAGTGCGGGTGCCTTCAAGGGACCGGCGCCGGTCCCTCAGGACCGTCCCAGCTCCGCCGACCGCTCGGCGGCTGCGCTGACGGCGTCGAGCATGGCGGAGCGCAACGATGCAGCCTCCAGGGCTCGCAGGCCGGCAGCAGTCGTGCCTCCCGGGGAGGTGACCCCGGCACGCAACGACTCGGGCGTCTGCCCGGATTCGGCGAGCAGACGGGCGGCACCGAGCATGGTCTGAACGGTCAGGGCGGCGGCAGTCTGCCGAGGGAGGCCGACCAGGACCCCGGCGTCGATCATGGCCTCGGCCACCAGAAACACGTACGCCGGGCCGGAGCCGGACAGACCGGTGACGGCGTCGAGGAGGCCCTCGTCGACCCGCACGACGGTGCCGACCGCGGCGAGGATGACCTCCGCCCAGAACAGGTCGTCAGGCCCGGCGTGGCTTCCCCCGCAGATGGCGGAGGCGCTCGCCCCGACCAGGGCGGGGGTGTTGGGCATGGCCCGCACCACGGGAACCTGTTGATCCAACCATCCCTCCAGGCGCTCGAGGGTGACCCCGGCGGCCACAGAGAGCACTCGGTTGACGCCGAGGTCGTTCAGCTGCTCACACGCCGCCCGCACGACGCCCGGCTTCACCGCCAAGATCACGTCGGATGCACCGGGAGGCTCGGAAGCAATGCTCACCGTTGGAAACCGCCCGGCGATGCCATCGACGGCCGACAGCTGGGCGCGCCGCTCGGCCGAGGTGTCCACGACCACGATCGTCTGGGGGTCGGTATCGGCCCGACTCACGAGACCAGCCACGAGGGCCTCGCCCATCCGTCCGCCCCCCATCACGACCAATGGCGCTGCCATAAGCCGACACTAATGGTGTCCAGCCCCGTCCTGGGGCGCCCCAGCACGGGCTGGGGTGCTGCGGCACGGGAGCATTCGCCGTCGCGTTCGTACTTCCCCGAACGAACGCAGCCAGCCGTCTCCCGGGCCGCAGCACAGCGAGCGTACCGGGGGCATCGAGGCGCGGCAAGGGTCCGGCCCGGGTGCCGTCGGGGGCCCTCGGCGTCACCGGGAGGTGGGCGCCTGCCGGTCCCGCCACGAGGTCAAGGCCGGAAGCGGGTGGCGTAACCGATGCTCATCGCCGAACGAAAATACTGCTCGGAGTAGGCGTACCCGGACCCGATGATCCGGTCGAGCTCGTCCGTGTCGACGCTGGCGACCGGTAGGGACCCCACCAGGTAGATCGCGTCCTCGGCCCCAACGGAGAACCGCCAAGCGAACAGCGACTGGTTGGTGCGCAGCAGGTACTCGAAGCATCGCTCCCGCTGCTCCTCGGGATCAGGCATGAAGTATGTCTCGAAGTGGAGCGTTCGTTCCCTCAACGTCAACCACACGGTGATGATCGCCTTGTCTTCGCCACGCATGCGTATGTACCAGCGGGGCGCCTGTGGATCCCGTTCCACGGCGACCAGGAGTGGATTCGATCCGAGTGCCTCGCCTGCCCAGGCGTCGATCAGCTCCGTGAGGGTGGCGAGCTCGACGGTTGAGGCTCGCTCTACCGGCAAACGACGAGCTCCCGCTCGGTCAGGGACTCGCAGCGGGCCGCCAGTCGGGCGGCGGCGGCCGACCAGCTGTAGGCCCGGGCCCGCAGGGCGGCGGCCCGTCCGGCGTTGGCAGCCACGGCTGGATCGGCGAGGGTCCGGCTGATGGCCTGGGCGAAACCGTCCGGGCTGTGACCCTCGACGAGCAGACCGGTGCGACCATGATCGACCAGGGTGGTAAGGCCGCCCACGGCGGCAGCCACCACAGGGATCCCGCAGGCGCCCGCTTCGAGGGCCACCAGTCCGAACGACTCAGACCGACTGGGCACAACGCAGACATCGGCCGCCCGGTAGTAGGTGGAGAGAATCTCGTGCGGCTGCGGCGGGACCATGATGACCCGCTCGCTCAGCCGGTGCCGCTCGATCAACGACTGCACGGCACCCAGCTCGGCGAGGCCGTCGGGCCCACTCGGTCCGCCGACCACCACCAGGCGGGCCTTGCGGGTCCATGAACCGGCGCCAGTGTCACCCTCGACGATGGCAGCCAGAGCGCGTACGGCAACGGTCAGTCCCTTGAGGGGCTGGATGCGCCCCACGAAGAGCACCACCGGGCCCTCGCCATCGAGGCCCACCGCCCGGCGGGCCTGGGTCCGCTCTCCAGGCGAGAAGAAGGCGTGGTTCACCCCCGGAGGGATGATCTCGACCCGCTCGGGGTCTGCGCCGTAGAGCTCAGTCAGCTGGTCGGCCTCGACGCTGCACGACGCCAGCACCACGTCGGAGCAGCCGATGATGTCAACCTCGGCCCGCCTACGAGCGGGATCCGCCGACGCCAGAGCCTCCCCGCCGAGCTCCTTGACCCGATCCAGGGTGTGAAACGTGGACAGCAGCGGTATGTCGAGGCGGTGCTTGAGGGCGTGGCCGGCCACCCCGGAGAGCCAGTAGTTGGCGTGGATGGCATCAGCCTGCCGGCCGGAGACGGCCAAGGCGTCCAGGCGATCCCCGACACCGTCCGTCCACGCCGATACCACCCTCGGAAGGTCCTCCTTGGCCAACGGCCCTAACGGGCCGGCGGGCACGTGGTGAACATGGAGACCGGGTTCAATCGCTACGACACTCGGTTGGCGAGCATCGTCGGCCCGAGTGAAGATGTCACAACGCACCCCTTGGCGGGCCAGGGCGGCGGTCAACTGACGAACATAGACGTTCATCCCCCCACCGTCGCCACTGCCGGGAAGCGCCAGCGGCGACGTGTGGAGCGAGAGGACGGCGAGGTTGCGCACGGATCTCAGAAGCTACCGAGACCGATGCTGAGACGCCGGCCCGCCGGCCGTGACGTCGGCCTGCGCCTCGGCATACGGCCCGTCCAGGTCGGGGATGCCAACGGCGGCCGCAGTGGCTGCTCGGGTGGTCCGGCCGGCAGGAGTGGGACCGGCCAGCACCGGCCTGGTGGCCACCGAATCGGAGGTGGCCGTGTCGGAGGTGACGGTGTCGGAGATGTCGGTGTCGGAGATGTCGGTGACGGCCGTGGCGACCTGAGGTAGGTCAGCGTCGTACTCCCGCCGGAACGACAGATAGATCTGCAGCAGGGCCTGCTTGTGTTCTTCCGTCAGGGTGGTGTCGGCCATGATGGTGTCGCCCAGGTTGCCGTCGAAGGCTCGCTCGTCGAGGATGCCGGCGCGAACGTAGAGGGTCTCGGCGGAGATCCGTAGCGCCTTGGCGATCTGCTGGAGAATCTCGGCCGACGGCCTCCGCAATCCACGCTCGATCTGACTGAGATACGGGTTGGAGATCCCGGCCATGTCCGAGAGACGTCGAAGCGACAGGCGGGCGCCGGAGCGCTGCTCCCGGATGAACTGTCCGAGCTCACCCAAGGGGTCGGGATGGTCAACCATGACCAGCTCAGGGTAGTGCCCATGCCCGCTTAGGACCACGCCGCCGAACAACATGGACGCTTCTGTGGACATCAGCCCTGGTCGTGACGTCATGTGAGCTCAAGTTGTTCGGAGGTGGGACCCCAGCTGGCGATCAGCCGCCGGTGCCTCCGACTCAGCCGGCCAGGAGCTCGACAACCTGGTCGAGCAGGTCGATCGATGAGAACGGCTTGGTCAGGAAGGCGTTGGCTCCCGCGGCTCGGCATGCCTCTTCGAGACGTGGGTCGTCCCTCGCAGTGAGGACCAGCACCTTGACCACGGAATGGTCGAGCCGACGGCACACCTCGACCCCGTCGATGCCCGGCATCATGATGTCGAGCACCACCACGGCCGGTCTCGTCTGTTCGATCTGCGTCAGGGCTATCTCGCCGTTGCGGGCCTCGACGACATCGACTTCGTCGACCTCGAGCACGTCGCGGACGAGCCGGCGGATCATGTCGTCGTCGTCAACCACCAGCACGAGTCGGGTCCGGCGCTTCGACGACGGGGCGATCACGGAAGGAGACTGTCGACGCTGGCCTCGCCACTTCGGTACCGCTCAACCACCTCTGCTTTCAAGCGGTCCAGGGCGTCGTGACAGGCTCGCCGTTGCTGCGACACCTCGTGCTCGAGGGCGAGGAGCTGCTGGGCGGCATGGGCAAGGTCGTCGTCGTTGATCTCGGTCACGTGGGCCACCACAGCATCGGGTGCGGCCGTCGCCATCTGTTCCACCAGGCGGGGGTCCACGGCACCAGGAGACAGGATCGGCGCCAATCGACCGGCACTGTCATCACGCGCTTTCTCGGCCAGGATCTCGGGCAGCTGATCGATCAGTGATGCCAGGTCGTGGTCGCCACCTTGGGCCCTCCGGCGTTGCTCGGCATTGACAATGTCCAAGCGACCCTGCACCAGTCGTCGCACGTAGGAGATGCCGGTCTCCAGCTGGGTCACCGCAGCCCGTTCGGAACGGAGCCATGGCAATGGGCGGGCGTCGAGGCCGTCGAGGTACCCAGCAGCCTGGACATGATCGATGGTGGCGAGGACGTCTTCTCCCGTGACGCCGCCCTGCGGGGTGGCAGAGGACCCGGCAGGGGTAGCCATCGACCGGGCACGCTAGCGCAAGTTCCCCGTCGGTGGACCTCCGCCCGTCAGCGAGCGGATCGTTCAGCCGGCCGTTGGTGATCGAGTGTCGGGCCGCTCAATGGTTGAGCAGAAGGCCGGTCACGAGGACCCACAGCGGCCCGGCAAGAAACAGCGAGTCCAAGCGGCGCCAAGCCGGCAGTTTGACCGAGCCGACCAGTCGGTGCCCGGCCCCCACGGCCACAGGGGCGGTGACAGCGACCACCCCGCAGAGGATCCACGGAGACGCGCCGGAGAAGGGCACCACCAAGGCTCCGGCCAACACAACACCGAGGACGGCCAAGCTGAGGGCTCCGGCGAGAGCACCCAGACGGCCGCCGGTGTCGCCCACGCCCATCACGTAGTTGGAGGCGTCAAAGAGGCTGACGGCGATGAACAGGGCAAGCCCGATGGTCACGCTCTGGCGGGTGGCCAACACCAAAGAAGCGGCGGCCGCCGCCGGCGCCAAGCTGCACAGCCCAACCCGAACCTTCTCGCTCGGCTCGGCTTCTCGGGCCGTGACCAGGGAGAGGACGATACCTCCGGCAACCACGGCCAGCACGGCGGCGACCGGCCCGGCCATGGCCGCCAGGGGGGCGACGCCGGCACAGGCCGCCGCCAACCACCACGGTTCGGCGATCGGCGTCTCCAGTCGCCTCCAGGCGGACAGGGCAGCGACGGCGGCGACCGGGACGAGGGCAACACCAACCAGAACCGGGGAGAAGACGATGCCCACCAACATGACCACGGCCCATCCCAGGCCGAGCCGGATCACCGGCGGGGAGCGTTTGGTCCCCGGTCGGGCGGCCGGCGACTTCGCCGCGGGCCCGGACCGCTCCTGCGAGAGATCACCTTGGCGGAGGTCGATCACCTCGGCCAGCGGCGCCTCCACCGCCCCCCTCGGGTCGATGATGTCATCGTCGATGACCCGTTCCTGGGTGGCCGGGTTGGGCGCCCCGGCCACCGTTCGGGGTCTTGATGGCGAGCGTCGAGGCCCCCCCGTCCCCTCCGGATCGGGACCCTGGTCATCGGGACGGACCGGGGCCAGAGCCATGTCGGTCACGCCATCCCCCCAGAGACCGGCGGCAGGACAGCCACCTCGTCCCCGGCGCGGAGGGCCCGAGCAACCTCGGCTGGTTCGCCGTTGACCCAGACGCGGCTGATGGCGACCACCCGAGCCCACCCCACCCCGTAGCGGGAGGCAGCATCATCGAGCACCTGTCCCACCGTCGTGGCGTGTACCGATGCCCTCCCGGTACCGGCCTCTTGGCGGGCAGCGGCGAACATTCGAAGCGTGACATCGACGCCGCCACCAGCTTGATCGGTTTCGGTGCTCTTCAGCGCGGGCGCGTCCACATGCCTCCTCTCCGCGCCGCCAAGGATACTCGCGACCTCCCGGTGTCGTCTTCGCCGAACGCCCCGGTACCAGCTCTGCCGGTGCAATGAGGCTTCCGCACGTAGCATCACCGGCCGGACATGGCCCACATCGTGCTGGTACGCCACGCTCAGTCTGAGTGGAACGCCCTCGGGCGGTGGCAGGGCTGGGCGGACCCGCCCCTCACTGAGCTCGGCAGAAGTCAGGCCGAACTGGCCGGTGTGCGCCTCAGCTCGCTGGCCCATGGCCATCGACAAGGTCCGCCTCCTCGCCTGGTCGTCAGCTCCGATCTCCAGCGAGCCTCGACGACGGCGAGCATCGTCGCCGACCGGGCCCTTCCTCACGCCACGCCGAGGACCGATCCGGACTGGCGGGAGTACAGGGTGGGGGCGTGGAGCGGTTTGACAAGGGCCGAGATCGAACACCAGTGGCCCGGAGAGCTGGACCGCTGGGATCGAGGCGACCTCCTGGCTCCGCCGGGCGGCGAGCATCGAGCCCACTTCGAGGCCCGCTTGGTCAAAGCCCTCGGCCGAGTGGCGGCGGACACCGGGGAAACGGGGGCGGCGCTGGTGGTCAGCCACGGTGGAGCCATCCGTTCACTGAGCCGGCGCTTCCGGACACCGGTCGACCACATTGGCAACCTGGCCGGGGTGGTGCTCACGGGTTCGGCTGGACGTTTCCGTCAGGTCGACACCATCGACCTGCTCGGGGGAAGCGACCTCCCGGCCGCCGACTGAGGGCGTGAGCGCTGGCGGAGCCGGGTGCGCCGACGTCGCTCACCCTTCGATTCCCACGCGATCCGACCTGCCCTCCCGGCCCGATCGTCCGCTACGTTCCGACCGTGCAGGTTGAGGTGATCCGCAGCGCCAAGAGGAAAAAGACCGTCTCGGCCCGCGAGATCGATGGGCTGCTACGAGTGTCGATCCCGGCCACCATGACCAAGGCACAGGAGCACCACTGGGTTACGGAGATGATCCGGCGCATGGATCGGCGCCGCACGGCCGGCGCCGTCGACCTCACCGTCCGGGCCCGGCTGTTGGCCGATCGCTATGGCCTGTCAGAGCCCCGGTCCATCCGATGGTCGGAGAACCAACAATGGCGTTGGGGTAGTTGCACCCCGAGCGAGGGGTCGGTGCGAATCTCGTCCCGACTGAGCGGGGAGCCGAGCTGGGTGCTCGACTACGTGATCATCCATGAGCTGGCCCATCTGGACGTCCCCGGTCACGGGGCCCGGTTCTGGGCAGTGGTCCGGCGCTACCCTCGAGCCGATCTGGCCCGGGGTTTCCTCATGGCTCGCAGCATGACCGGCACCGACGGCGGTGCCGCCTCCCCCAACAGCGCCGACACCGACGATTCGTGGTTCGACGACGCTCGGGCGGCGGCTCCGACGCCCGATGCCGGCCGTGTCCCGGGGGGGCGACGACACACGCCTCCGGTTCCTCTGAGCGGGAGACGATGACCACCGGAGACGGCTCCTCGCCGAACCTGCCCTGGGTGGCGGTGCGGGCCGGGGTTCAGGGATCGACCTCGGCCGGGGTCGATACCCTGGCGGCGACCGGTCGGCGGGTAGTTGTCGTCCACATCGACCCGACCACGCGACGAGGAGCCCTGACCGCCACCGACAGCGCCACGTTGGCCGACGGAGCCCGGCTGGCCTCGGCACAACGCCTTCCTCTGGTCGTGCTTCTCGACACCTCCGGGGCTGACGTCGACGGCGGCGTCTCGTCCCTGCACGGCTGGGGTGAGGCGGCCCGAGCCATGGCCGATTGCTCCGGAGTGGTCCCGGTGATCCTCGTGGTCTCGGGCCTGGCCGTTTCCGGGCCGGCTCTGTTGCTGGGCATGGCCGACGTGGTGGTGATGACTCCGGAGGCAGTGGCATACGTGTCCGGTCCGGCATCAGTCGCCACACTCACTGGACTCCGGCTCGACCCGGAGCAACTCGGCGGCCAAGCTGTGCATGCCCGTATGACTGGCGTCGCCGCCCTGCTCGCCGCCAGCGTCGACGACGCCCTCGATCTGGTAGCCGAGGTCCTCGACTTCCTCCCCGACCATGTCGACCAGGTGCCCCCGACCCAACCAACCGGCGACGATGCCAACCGCCCCACCCCGGGCCTGTGCCACCTCCTCCCGGCCTACCCCAGTGGGAGCTACGACGTTCGTCGGGTCGTGACCGAGATCGCCGACGACGGCATCTTCGTCGAGCTTCGGGAGCGATGGGCTCCCCAGCTGGTGACGGGTCTGATCAGGGTGGACGGACAGCCGGTGGGCGTGGTCGCCAACCAGCCACAGGCCATGGCCGGCACCCTCGACATCGCCGCTTCTCAGAAGGGTGCCCGTTTTGTCTCCTTCTGCGACACGTTCAACGTCCCTCTCCTCACGCTGGTGGACACCCCCGGCTTCATGCCCGGCAAGGACCTGGAATGGCGCGGGATGATCCGCCACGGCGCCCAGTTGGTGTTCGCCTACGCCGAGGCCACCGTCCCCCGGGTGTGCCTCATCCTGCGCAAGGCCTTCGGCGGGGCCTACATCGTCATGGATTCGAAGCCGATGGGCAACGACCTCTGCCTGGCATGGCCGAGTGCCCAGGTGGCGGTCATGGGTGCGCAGGGGGCGGTCCAGATCCTGCACCGTCGGGAGAACCCCGAAACCCAGGTCCAGCTCATCGAGGAGTACCAGGAGCGGTTCCTCAACCCCTACGTAGCTGCCGAACGAGGCTTCATCGACCAGATCATCGACCCCACCGAGACGCGGGCGGTCGTGGCCCGGGCCTTCGCCATGCTGGCCGACAAGACCGAGCGGATCCCGGGGCGCAAGCACGGCAACGGACCTCTCTGATCTGGGCCATCAGCCAGCCTCGGCATGGAGGCCTGGAGAGGCCGTCCTGACGACGTCAGGCTGTGGGTGCCCCGGCTGTTGGACCACCGTGACCTGGACCACCGTGACCTGGACCACCGTGACCCGGGCACCAGCGGGCGGCGGGAGAGGCTGCGAGGATCTCGGCATCCAGGTCCGTACCACACGCCTC
Source organism: Actinomycetota bacterium (assembly GCA_030948425.1). Lineage (GTDB taxonomy): Bacteria > Actinomycetota > Acidimicrobiia > Acidimicrobiales > Palsa-688 > JALZAH01. Next base: position 7,881 of record JALZAH010000316.1, on the reverse strand, counting down.
ACAGGTGCCGTAGCTCCCGTCGTCCAAGCGCCGCAGGGCCACTCCCACGTCGTCAAGGCCCCTGGCCAAATCGTCGAGATCAGGAATTGGCCCAGGCGAGGGCGCTGAGGAGGACGGTCCTGGCTCGGCGCTCACCCGATGACCCTATCGTCGGCGGCCAACCCGCCTGGTCGGTTTCTGGTGGGCCGCCGGGGGCTCGAACCCCGAACTCGATGCTTAAAAGGCACCTACTCTGCCAATTGAGTTAGCGGCCCTCGACTTGCCCACTGTGAACAGGGGTTTCGTGGTGCACCCTGGGACGGTACTCGCATGACTCAATGTAGTAGGCGATGCGTTGCGCCTGATCTCCAGCCCGAGTACACGGCGCTGGGCGTCATGGTCCCTTTCAGCAGTCGCTTTCCGTGGAGGGGCATGTCGCTCCTCATCCCGATGCCCGACCGTGCACCTGCGGCTGGTACCGTCACTGCAGGGAGAAGCTCCGGCTCGTAACCGCGCCGCCGGGGCAAGAGGAGGAGAACTGTGCGTTCCACCGCGCCACACCTGACCGTCGAGTCTGCGACATGCTGACGTCGCCGCCCCGCGCCGCCGACAAAATCGAGGACGTGGATCGGCATATCGAGATGCCATCCGGGCGGCCCACCGCCGTCCGCCGGCCGGTCCGAGTGGTCGTCCGCCAGAGACGGGTCGTCGCCACCCTTGGGACGACCACCCTGTTGCTCGCACTGGTCGCCGCCGCCGCCCACGCCGTCATCGCCTGGGGCCTCGCTGGCCTCGGAGTGGTCCTCACGGTGGCCTACATGGCCGTGGTAGCCCGCATGCGGGCGTTGGCGGTTGAGCGGGAGATGAGCATCGCCTTCGGGCCCGGATCGTCCATCGGTGACGCCGAGTGGGCCGGCCTGGAGCGTGACCTGCGCCTCCATAGCGACCCTGACGCCGAGCCGGTGCTCGAAGCCCCCGCACGGCGCGGGGCAGTGGCCACGTTCGTGCTGGCGTCGCTGCTCGCCTGGCTGCTGACGCCTGTGGTGGCCATGATCAGCTTGGCTCGCGGCGATCTCAGCGGTCTGCGCACTCGCGGTGTGCTCGACCGTCTGGTACGGGCTCAGCAGTACGGGCGCGCACAGTCGCTCAAGGTCCTCACCGTCTCGGTGGCCGTCACCGCCGGTGTGACCGGCGTGAGCGCGGTCGCAGGCGCGTCCATGGCCGGGGCGACGCCAGTCGCCCAGGCCACGCCCGCCTCCTCGAGCGCCGCCGTCGGCGCCAGCACCTACACGGTGCGAGCCGGTGACACCCTGGGCGCCATCGCCCAGTCCTACGGGCTGTCGGTGGCTTCCCTGGCGTCGGCCAACGGCATCACCAAACCCGACCTCATCACTGCCGGCCAGCACCTCGCCGTCAACCTGCCCCCCTACACTGTCCGCTCCGGTGACACGCTCGGGGTCATCGCCCAGCGCTACGGGCGCTCAATGACGACCTTGGCGTCGGCCAACGGCATCGCCGACATCAACCTGATCACGATCGGCCAGGTCCTCCAGGTAGGTGGCGGCACCCTTCCGGCTGCGTCCCAGCCCACTCCGGCAGCCTCCAAGCCGGTGACCACCAAGGTCGCCCCCGCTCCGACGGCCGCCCCCGTCGCGGCCACCACCCCGGCAGCGCCCGCGCTGATCGGCTCGGGCACCTACACCGTCCGCGCCGGCGACGCCCTGGGAGCGATCGCCGCCAAGTTCAACACCTGGACGGCGTCACTGGTGGCCGCCAACCACCTGGCCAGCGCCAACGCCATCGCCGTCGGACAGGTGCTCCAGGTCGGCGGCCAAGGAGCCAACGCCCCCAAGCCTGCCCCTGCTCCCGCGGCCACGCCCGTGGCCCGGGTCGCCGCCACCCCGGCCCCCGCTCGGGCGGTGGCACCGGCGCCGGCTCGCGCCGCAGTGTCCGCTCCCGCAGCATCGGGCGCCGCCGCCGCCGTGCAGACGGCCCTGGCTCAGGTCGGCACGCCCTATGTCTATGGCGGTGCCAGCCCCGGTGGCTTCGACTGCTCGGGCCTGATCATGTACGCCTGGGCGCACGCCGGGGTGCAACTCCCGCACTACAGCGGTGCCCAGTACGGGGCCATGGCCCACATCTCGATGAGGGACCTCCAGCCTGGCGACGTGGTGTTCTTTGCCGACCCTGGCGAGCACGAGGCCATGTACATCGGCGGCGGCAAGATCGTCGAAGCCCCCCACACCGGCGCTGATGTACGCGTCGTGCCGCTCTACTCCCAGTACGTGCTGGCCGGGCGCCCCTGACGTTTGTCAGCCCCAATCATCGTGGCGAGGGGCGCCCCTTTCCGGGGCGTCCCTACGGCCGGGTGGTCGGTCAGCGCTGAGTTGAGCGGGTGCTCGTCGTCGAAGACGGCGGCGGCGTGGGTGGTGTCGGATTGCTGCCCGGGATGGTGGAGGTCGTGGGAGTGGCTGGCTCCGTCACCGGTGCGGCACCCGGGGGAGCAGCGGTCTGGGACGGGACGGCACCGAGGGCGGAGACGACAGCTGTGGTCGGGGCACTTCGGATCGGGGTATGGGGCGGGATCGGTGTGCCAGGTGTGTAGACCCGCCCGAATCCGATCAGATCGGACCACCACATCGACGAGACCCGCACCACGTCACCGGTGTGGGGGGCGTTGATCATCAGACCGTCACCGATGTACATGCCCTCGTGGTGGACATCGGCACCGAAGAACACCAGATCACCTGGGAGGAGGTCCGAGAGGGCCACAGGGACGGCGTAGTTGTCTTGGTCGATAGCCACCCGGGGGATGATGATGCCGGCCTTGTTCCACACGAACTGGGTCAACCCCGAGCAGTCGAAGACATCGGGGCCGGTGCCGCCCCAGACGTAGGCCTTTCCGAGCTCGGAGAACAACCACTCCAGGGCAACCGTGCCTGCGGCGACGGGGGGAGGGATGGCACCGGCGGTGGAGAACTGCAGTGAGGACGCTGTGGCCAGGTCCTTGCCGGCTTGCTGCGAGACGCTTGTGGACTCCGCCTGGAGGGCCCGTGCGGTGGATGTGTCGAGGGTGGCCAGCGCGTTTCGCATGGCGGCAACCTGGCTGGCAACGCTGGCTCTGGCCTGCTCGGCTCGCGCTGCGTCCACGTCGGCCTCAGCCCGTATCCGGCGCGCTGCCATGGCGTCTTGTCTGGCGTTGGCCGCCACTCGCTTTCGCTCGGCCAGCATGCCGCTCGGGGAGAGGGCGATCTGCTCGCCGATCATGGCTGCCATCACCGCGTCACCATCACCGGCCCGCAGGTTGGGCACCGCCGTCGGCCGACCACTCATATAGAGGCTGAGGGTGGCTGCACGAATCGCTCCGCTGAGGGAGGAGACGTTGTCACCGAGCTGGTCCGCCATCTGCATGGCCTTGATGGCCCGGGCGTCGGCTGCCACCGCAGCGGCCGAGGCCTGCGAGGCCGTGACGGTGGCAGCGGTGACCTTGGCCTGCAGGACCGCGAACGTCGTCCGCAGCGGCTGTGCGGCGATCCCGGCGGGAATGGGCGCCACGACCTGCGCCTTGTCCGTCGCCTTGGCCGGTGCCCCGGTACGCGCCTTGTTGGCGGCGGTGATCAAGGCGATGGCCCGGGCCAGAAGCACGGCCGGATCCTGCCCGTTGGTGATGGATCGGGCGACTGGCGGGGTCGGTGGTCCCGCCACGCCCCTGGCGCCCGGCATCGGGGGGGTGGTCGATGCGGCCGTAGCCGTCCCCGGAGGAAGACCAACGCTGGCCACGACGACCACCAGAGCAATGCCCAACCCGCCTCGATGGCCGCGGCGCACGCTCCGGTCCTCGAGAGCGCTGACCTGTCGTGGCTGTTGACCCCTCTCGCTCACACTGCCTGAGCATAGGGCCCGCCCCGAAACTACGTTTACGACGACGCGGGGCTGGCTCCCCGGCCCAGGAGGAAACCGGCCACGAGACTCTGGGCTGAGGCTGTAGCCCCGCCCCCCACAGGCCAGCGGTGCGACCCCCCCTGGTAGAGGTCGTATTGGACCTTTCCTCGTCCTTCGCAGTGAGACCAGGCCGTCGTGGTGACCAGACCGCTGGCTTGCGACGACGCAGCCGTCGAGCATCCGTTGAGCTGACGCCACTGGTCAACGGTCTGGCCGACGGTCGGCTCGACATAGCCCTGCATGATCTTCTTCGGGCCGTCGGTGGCGATGGTGAGCAACGGATCAGCGGTCGAGTCGACGAGCACGGTGGGCAGGGGAACCGTCCGGGCACAGGGAGCGGCGGGCACGGCCTCCACGGCGGCCAGCCCGGCGAAGAGCCCCGGATCGGCACAGGCCAGGCGCATGGCCATGCGGCCGCCATTGCTGTAGCCCACCAGATAGACGCGCCGGGATGAAGCATCTTGCTGGGTGGCCAGCACCTGGTGGACGACGCTGGTCAGGAACGCCGTATCTGGCACCGCCAGGCGATGGGCGACGCCGCAGCATCCGCCCGCGTTCCAGCTCCGATCCCAACCCGCCGGGAACACCGTGATAGCCCGCCCGACGACAGGTACAAGGTGGCTGATCCGCTCTATGGCTGCAGGGGTGAGCCCCCGACCGTGCAGGACCATCACCACCGGTAGGTGTGCGCCCTGCTCTACGGGCGGGCGGATCATGAGGTACGAGCGGGACAGGCCCCCGACGACGAGGTTCCGGGTCGACGTCGTCCAACCTGCGGGGATCCCGGTCAGAGAGTAGGGGTCGAGACCGCGACCGTATGCCAGTGCCACATCGGGGTCGTCGGCCGACGACGGAGAGCGCAGCTTCGGTGCCGTCGATGCCGCTGCGGATGACGCAGTGGACGCCGTCGTGGGGGCCGGTGCGTCGACGGCGGACGCGGCGTGGGAGATCGGGCGGGAGGAGGCAGGATCGTAGGGAGACACGACTTCCCTGGCGGCCGTCGCCGGAGTACCGGAGACCGTCGAGCGCGCCAGGTGCGCGGGGTGGGAGGTGAACAGGCCGACCAGGACCGCCCCCATGACCAGTGCCACCGACACCGGGACTGCCAGGATCCGAAGTCGGGAATGGCGGCCGGGACGCACCCGTGGCGGCGCGGCGGGCTGACTTGTCTCCCTATCCCTCTCTTGGTGATCCATGCAACGCCTCCACGTGCGCTCCGGCGCCAGCTCCCAGAGGTCCGTCCGTCCAACGTGACTGTAAGAGCAATCTGTGTGCCAGTGGTGTCAGGTTCCAGCGCCGAGCGGCCGCCTGGGACCGAACAGTCCGCCGTTACGTCACCTGACGGTCGCCGGCAGCCACCTCGAAGATCATCCACTGGCCGTTGCCCAGGTGTGGAGGTGGACCAGCCAACCCGATTGTCCCACCCTCACCGAGCAGCCCCATCGCCCGCCTGATGACGAGTCCGTGGGCGACAATGACCACGGTGGCACCATCGGTCGCGTCCCCGATGATCGAGCGGATGGCGGCGGCAACTCGCACGCCGGCCTCGCCCTCGGTCTCCCCACCGCCCCGGCGCGGGTCATCCCCCTCGCTCCACCGGCGGTACTCGTCGGGGAACCGCTCAGCTGCTTGTTGTTGATCCAGACCCTCCCATCCGCCGAGGTCGACCTCTCGCAGATGGGTGTCAACCGCCATCTCCACCCCGCACACCCGAGAGAGTGCCATCGCCGTCTGGCGGGCCCGGAGCAGGTCGCTGCTGACCAGCACATTCGGTCGAAGCGCGGCTAGCTCGGTGCCCAGCCGTGCCGCCTGAGCCCGACCCATGGCGTCAAGAGGCGGGTCGGCCTGCCCCTGGAAACGACCATCGACGTTCCAGGCGGTCTGTCCGTGTCGAGCCAAGACGAGCCAGCACCTTGGCGAGCCCGGCTTCCATCCGGCACCGCCGGACATGGATCGCCTAGGCCCCGAGCGATCTGAACCAGGCCCAGGCCACGCCCTCACCCGACGGCGACAACGCGCTCCCCACCGGCCAGGCATGGGTCCCGGTGGCGAACACGGCCTGCCCCACCCGCTCGTCTGGGGTGCAGTTCACCCAGCTGGAGAGCGTCACCTGACCCACCGTGGTCACCACCGGCGTGGCTGCGCAGCCATCGGCGGCTCGATAGCTGTCCACCTCGGCCTGGAACGACGGGGGGACGAACCCGTTGGGCTGGGGGGGTGGGGGCACCCCAGAGGCAGGAGTCTCTGCGTCCTGGCCCCCGGCCATCATCAGCAGTGGAGCGGGACCTGGGGCGGAACAGACCCGCGAGTCGGTGGCGCCGTAGACGGCCACGCCGGCGAAGTTCCGCCCGTCCTGACAGGCCAGCCGCAGGGCCAGTTTGCCGCCGTTGGAGTATCCGGCCAGGTATGCCGGACCCTGCACGGCATCGGTCTGGGTGGCCTTGACCCGACCCAGGACCGCCTTGACGAAGCCGACATCGTCAAGGTTGGCGACCTGGGCTGGGCCGCAACAACCGCCGGAGTTCCATGATTCCTGGTACCCCGTCGGGTAGACCAGGATCGACGGAGCCACGACCGAGGTGAAGTTGGTGCGCTGCTGCTCGAACGCCGGCGTGACGTCACGCCCGTGGAGGATGACGATGACCGGGAGCTTCCTGGTCGACCTGGTGGCCGGCCGGGACAGCACGTAGCTCCGGGGCAGCCCGCCGTAGGCCATGGACACGGTGGTGTTGACATAGGTCACGCTCTGGGGATTGCCTGTCCCCGAAAAGCTGAGGTTCGGGTTGGCCGCCGTCGTCGACGTGGTGGCCTTCTGCGGTGTCTTGGTCTGCGAGTGGGAGATGCCCACAAGGGCCAGGGCCACGACGATGCCGACGGCGAGCACGGAGACGCCTCCGACGGAGACCGCCTTCATGACCGATTGCTGCCTCCGGGGCGGGGACGGCTGCTTGGAGCGCCTCACGTCAGTACATCATCCGGGGGTCACGGTAATGCTTGAACTCCATGAGGTTCCCGGACGGATCGGCGAGAACAAAGGTCAGGTGCTCTTCCACGAGGTCCTTGAATCGGGGCTGGCAAGGGGCGAAGACGGCCAGGTGGCGCGTCTCGACGAGGAACAGCAGAGCGTCGAAGTCGTCCCGGGAACGGAAGGTGATACCGAAGTGGCGGGGGTAGAGCTGCAACGGTCCGGCATCCCAACGCTCCGAGAGGTGGCAGACCACCTGATCACCGAAGAAGTCGATGGTGATGCGGTCCTCGTATCGACGGGCCAGGTGACAACCGAGCTGGTTGACGTAGAAGTGCTGCGCCTCGTCCAGGTTCCGGACGGGGATGGCAAGGTGAAACGCGTTCATGCCGTCACGCACGTCCATCACCTCCATGAGGGGAGGTACGGGCGGCCTCGAAGTGCTCGAGGGTGTCGGAGCGCAGGCCCAGGCGCAGTGTCTCCAAGCCGATGACGTCGAACGGCGCGATGTTGCCAAGGTTGACATTGCTCCCGACGCGGGTCACGAAGTGGGTCTGCAACTCCTTGGTCGGGGCTTCGAAAAGCAGGCAATCAGGGGACACGCCGCTAGACAGGATGTCCTCGATGAGCCCCCAGCGCAACTCGCCGTCAGGGCGACAGATACCGCTGCGACCACTCTCGCGAGCTTCGGCGATGACCATGGTGGCGCCGGCCGCCAGGTCCTCCTTTATGCAATCAACCCATTGGGACGGCGACAGGTGCTGCGAGCGATCGGCATCTTTGAAGCCGACCTCGCTCACCACTTCGAAGCCGGCATCACGACACTCCGCCACGTAGGCGCACTTGGCGGTGTTCGACAGGGGGATGGTCCCGTTGGACACCTCGATCACATCGACCTCCGAGGCACGGCACAGGTCGAGGTAGGCGTCGAAGCGGTCCTGGGCGGCGAACTTCTCGAACAGCGTGCCTCCGAACGAGAAGCGGATGTTGTTGCG
>JALZAH010000305.1 GCA_030948425.1 Actinomycetota bacterium | reverse complement strand
GTGGTGGGCCATCGACGCGACGACGCTTTCCGAACTGATCGAGCAGGGAACTGAGAGGGGGGCTTTGCCGAAGCGACAGACCACGCCATCCGGGGGTAATACCGGGTTATACTAGCGGTATGAAGACGGCGATCTCGGTTCCGGACGACATCTACGAGCGGGCATCGCAGCGCGCCCGGGACCTCGGTATGAGCCGCTCGGAGTTCTTCTCCCGTGCCGCCGACCGCTACCTCGACGAACTGGACAGCGAATCGGTGACCCGCCAGATCAATCTGGCCATGACCGCCTTCGGGGAGGGCGACGACTCGGCCATCGACGCTGTCGCCGCTGGCCACCTATTGTTGGCCAACACCACCGACGAGTGGTGATCGAGCGAGGCAGTATCTACTGGGCTGATCTCGGAGTGCCGGTCGGTTCACGCCCGGCCAAGCGACGCCCGGTGCTCGTCATCTCTGCCGACACCTACAACCGGAGCCGCCTGACGACGATCTTGGTCGCCGTCATCACCTCGAACACCAGCCTCGCTGCCATGCCCGGCAACGTGTTCATGCCGGGGACGGCCACAGGGCTACCACGGGAATCGGTCGTCAACATGACCGCCCTCATCACCTTGAACAAGTCCGACCTCACCGACCACGTGGGCAACGCGCCGCTGGCACTCATGAACGAAGTGCGTCGAGGCCTGCGTCACGTCCTCGACCTTTAGCCACAGCGCCCGTCGCCCCGGCCCTAGCTTGGTCGAGTGCTGTTCACCGTCGGCCACGGGACCCTTGCGATCGGTGAGCTGACTGGCTTGTTGGTCGGGGCCGGGATGTCGGCAATTGTCGACGACGTGCGCTCGTTCCCGGCCCGAACTTCGCTCGAAGCAGCCCGTCTCATCCACTGTGCTCAGAGCCGTGATCGGATGACTTTGTGAACTTTGTCGGGATCCAAACGCCAAGCCACCCAGGCCTGCATCCGCCGCCGCAATCGTGACCGCCACGACCCAGTCATCCGAGAGCCTCCACTACGCCGAGGAGCTCGGCGTTCGCGAGGAGCCTGACTGAGCTCATCCGTCGACCTCGGGGAGGAGGCGTCAGGCTGCGTGTCGCCGGTTGATCTGGGCGAGCAAGCCCCCGAGGCCGCTCGTCCCGCAGGCAAACACCGCCACCGCAAAACCCGCCTGGACACTGGTCACGGTCGGAGGCCGGACCGGTTGCACGACAGCGAAGGCGAGCGTGGCCACCGATGCGATCGCCAGTAGGCAGACCATGATCGGGACGGCGCGGACCCGCTTCAGTCCCAGGGTCACCGCCACCTCGACCACGGCGAGAGTGGTGAGCACCGCAGCGGCCACCGGGAAAGCCTGCCAGGCGTTGAAGGCGCTCACCGGCTCGGGGCAGGGAGCCCGGAGACACTCGATCGGTGTGCCCTCACCCCCATACCACGGCAAGAACAGAGCGACCGTGAGCAGCACGGCACCGACGACCACCAGGGCCGTGGGGACCGTTGCCGGCTCGCCTGTCCCCGCTCCTGAGCCACTCATGTCAGGTCAACAACCATGGCGCCGGACGTGTTGTTGCGGCCTGACGGGGTTGGTATAGCACTGGCCGCGCTCTCCTCCCTGACATCTGTCTGCTGACCTTACGCCACCTGCCCTCTGGCATGACCGTGCTCCCATGCGTCACGTCGGTCAGAGCTCGTCACCGAGGCGTCGCCGTTGCCCAGGTCCAGGCACGGGCTATCTGCGCCGGGTAGGGGGAGCAACGATGATCGGTATGTTTTTCTATGAACAGCTCGTTGCTTGAGTGGATGACCGTCTGGTCCCCTTCGCTCCTCGACGCTGCCCGGCGCTGGGCAGCTCCCCCCCCCGTCCTCCGTGCAAAGCCTGACAACTAGGCATAGCCGGCGCACGACACCGACCGGCCACGATCCGCACCGCTCCGCCCGCCAGGTCTCCTGCGTCCGAGCTGACCACTTTCCAGTTGATACCGGCCATGGACACAAAGGTCTACCGTCGGCGATGCCATGACGGTTGTCTCCTTTTTGGCGGTGGGCGAGGGTGTCCGGCCGACGGCGCTGTATTGCAACGGATCGTCGTCGCCCCTGTCATCCAGACGGTACGTGGGGCCCCGACGGAGATCCCGTTGGGCGCTGAACAAGGAGTGACCGTCTACTGCGCAGCATCGTTCGACACCTGGTGCTGGGACGAGAGGTGATCGTCACCGCGGCGTCGTCGGTATCGGTGTGGAGACGTCCTCTTCGCCGTCGGGGCCACCCGCCGCTGGGCAGCCTCGATTGCACAGCGCCGCACGTACCTCGGTGGTATCTGACTGGCTCGACCATTGGCAGCGAGATCGAGGACCTTCGTCAATCGGTGGTCGGCGACCAGGGAACACAAGCGCTCGTCGTCGTCGAAGACGACCGACCTATCGGGTGGTGCCAGTGGTACCGATGCGACGACGACCCCGACCACGCTTTCGGCGTTGGGGCGATGCCCGACGACATTGGCATCGACCACGCCATAGGTGACCCCGACGCGCATCGGCGGGGGGCGTAGGGACGGCGCTGGTCGCTGCGATGATCCACACCATCATCGAGCATCACCACCACGCAGACATCATCGCTGACCCGGATGCTACGAACCTGGGATCGCAAAGAGTCCTGGAGAAGCACGGCTTCCGGCTTCTCGAGCAGCGGTCTGTTCCTCCGAACCGACACAGGCACAGATGGCCATCTACCGCCGTACACCGA
>JALZAH010000301.1 GCA_030948425.1 Actinomycetota bacterium | reverse complement strand
GGTCATGGCGATGCGCTGGCTGGCGAAACGGAAGTTGTCCACGCCGACGACGGCGCGCACCGGGTCGACGACCTGGAAGTACACCACGGCATCGACGGCGATGGTCACGTTGTCCTGGGTGATGACGTTCTGGGAGGGGATGTCGATCACCTCGACGCGCAGGTTGACCTTGACCACCCGGTCGACCAGCGGTATGCGCCGGACCAGCCCCGGGCCCCGGGGCGCACCAAGGACCCGACCGAAGCGGAACATCACCGCCCGGGAGTACTCGGTGACCACGATCAGGGTGGCCCGCAGCGCGGCGGCGGCCACGACGGCGGCGACGCCGACGATGATCACGACGGTGACGATCACCGACCCCGAGATCGTGGCGGTTGCGCTCGGCGACGACAGCATGGGTGCGAGTATCATCGAGGCGATGGCGTCCTGCACGTCGACTGCGACGGAGGTCACAGATGGGGCTGACACAGTCTCGTTGCGAACGGATAGATTTGTAGAATCTGGAGTGGGAACCCGCCACCTACTCCAGTAAAGAGCGGTATCGAGATCCGCCGCTCGATCCGCTCCACCGATGGCGCCCCCTTGGGGCGCCATCGGTGTGTCCGAGGCCGGGTCGCTCCCGTCCACGGGAATGGCCTCCCGGGAGGTCAGCGGGCAGGGATGACGGCGTCGAGGCCCGACGCCGTGACCCCACCGAAGAGCTCCCTGACCAGCGTGCCGTGCGGGTCGATCACGAACGACACCGGCAGGCCGACCACCCGGTACCGGTCCCCGACGGTTCCCGGACCGTCACCGATCAGCGGCCACGTCACGTGGTGCTCGCCGACGAAACCGCGGGCCGCCGACGCCGAGTCTCGGAACACGACACCGACCACCCGGGCCCGCCCGCCGGCGGCGAACGCCTCCAGCTGTGGTGTCTCGCGCTGGCACGGTCCGCACCAGGTGGCGAAGAAGTTGAGCACGACCCAGTGGCCGCGCTCCGAGCGCGACGACAGGGGGGAACCGTCGAGAGCCGTCCCGTCCCAGGCCGGAGCGGCACGGCCGACGACCGGACCGGTGGCGCCCGCCGGCGCGGGCGTGGTGAAGCCGATCACGGCGGCGGCGACAACCACGACGGCGGTGATGACCACGACGAGCGCCACCCGCCGACGCCGGGACCAGGATCGTCGCCGTGGGGGGGAGAAACCGATCATCGCCTGTCGATAATCCCACGGCGGCGCCGGCCTGGCGGTGTCACCATGGCGGTCATGAAACCAGGCGTCCCCCTCTACCACGTCGATGCGTTCACCGATCGGCCCTTCGCCGGGAACCCGGCCGCCGTGTGCCTTCTCGACGACGCTCCCCCCGAGCGGTGGATGGCCGACGTTGCCGCCGAGATGAACCTGGCGGAGACGGCGTTCTGCTGGCCCGAGGATCACGGATTCCGCCTCCGTTGGTTCACCCCGAAGGTGGAGGTCGACCTGTGCGGCCATGCCACCCTGGCCACCGCCCACGTGCTGTGGCGGGAGCGGGGCGTGGCCGACACCGGGCCGCTGACCTTCCTGACCGCCAGCGGCGAGCTGCGGGCGGAGACGGCGGGCGAACGCATCCGTCTCGACTTCCCGGCCACCCCGGCCGGCCCCGCGGAACCAGCAGCGGTGGCCGCCGCCGGCGCCGCCCTGGGGTCCTCGGTCGCCGATGCCGCCGTCTATGGTCCCAACCTGCTGGTCGAGGTGGCCGGCCCGGCGGAGCTGCGGGGCCTGACACCCAACATCGCCGCCGTCGCCGACCTCCCCTTCCAAGGTGTCATCGTCACCAGCAGCGGTGACGGCGCTGACTATGTGATGCGTTACTTCGCCCCCAACGTCGGCATCGACGAGGACCCGACGACCGGCTCCGCCCAGTGCGCCGCCGGGCCGTTCTGGCGGGCCCGGACGGGACGGTCGACCTTCGAGGTGGAGCAGGCATCAGTGCGGACGGGAAGGCTGTGGGTCGAGGTGGGCGACGAACGGATCGGCATCGCCGGGTGCGCGGTCACCGTGGTCGGCGGGATGATCACTGCCCCGTGGCGCTGAGCTGCTCCTCGAGCTCGCCGAGGTGATAGCGGGTCCGCAGCAGGCCACGGCACAGCTCGCCGTTGCCCTCGATGTTGACCCGCACGGTCTGCGCCCGGCGCAACCACATGGCCAGCTCGCCCGGCGCTATCACCTCGCCTCGCTCGTCGACCAGAAGCGGGGCGTCGGCGTCGGTGCCCAGACCCAGGTCCAGGCGACGTCGGCCCAGACGCTCACCGTCGGCGTTGACCGGCACGTCTCCCACCACCAGCGTGGCAAGGTCCTCGAGCGTCATCCCGTCCTGGCGAAGGAGTCGGCACACGCGCTCCAGTGCCGCCGTGTACGCCTTGCGCTGGAAGGTGAGACGCAACTCGGCCAGCTCGGTCGTGGCCTCCCCGGAGAACGAACCGGCGAACCCGGCGGCGCTGGCCACCCCGGCATTGATCTCGTCGCTGGCGAAGTAGTCGTCGAGGGCCACGTCGGCTCGCACGACGCCGGCCACGCCGCTCACCGCATCATGGGCGTCGGCCACCATCATCCACGCGAAGTTGGGGGCACAGAAATATGTGGGCAGGCGCAGACGCACTCGCGCCACCCCGTCGCTCACCGCCAGCTCGTGGACGAAGCCCAGCGCCGTGACTGGCTCGTCGAGCTCGGGATCCATGACCCCGTCGAGGGCCACCCACACCCGCCGCTCGATGGGATCGGCAGCGTCGCGAGAGATGGCGGTGGCCCGGGCAATGTCCGCCTCGGTGGCGCTCATGACCGGTTCCTCCGGCATGGAGACCGCATCAATCAGAGACCAACGTGGCGTCGTCCTCGGCGCCGGGGGTTCCCCCACCCGTCGGGATCCGCAACTCGGCGGGGACGTCGATGTCGTAGAGGGCGGCGGCGTTCAGTCCCAGGATCTTCTTCTTGGTGTCAGTGTTCACTCGCGGATAGTCGGAGAACTCGTCGTCGGGGTAGTCCCACGCCACCAGACCTTCGACCTGCCACTTCGGCTCCCAGATGGCGTAGTCACTGGAGAACAGCATCTTGTCCTCACCTACCCAGAACAGCAGCTCGCCCATGACCTTGGCGAAGAAGCGGGGCCTGGAGTACATCAGGCCGCCAAGGACGACCGACAGGCCGGCGTAGACGTTCGGCTCCTGGGTGGCCATGAAGCAGAAGTCCTCGATGCGAGGCAGACCGACATGCTCGACGACGAAGTTGAGGTCGGGGAAGTCGGTGGCCGCGTGGTCGACATCGGCGACGTCGAAGGCGTCCTTGTCCAGGGGCCAGATGGTGGGGCCCTTGTGGACGTGGACGTTCTTGATCCCCAGCTCCTGGGTCTTCTCCAGGAACGTGTAAGCCTCGGGATCCTTAAGCGTCCAGCCTCGCGAGGCCTCCCGCCACTCTGCGGTGTAGAGCTTGACACCCTTGAGGTTCCAACGCTTGGTGTCCTCTTCGAGCTGCTTGAGGCCGGCGTCGCCCTCCCGGGGATCCCAGCGGCCGTTGACGATGAACTTGTCGGGGTGCTTCTCCATGAGCCCCCCGTTCTTCTCGGTGGTGTTGAAGCCGGTCGTGTACCACGAGTTGAGGTAGGTGGACTGGAAGATGGCCTTGTCCACATAGCCGTCCTCGAAGAGATCCTTCATCATGGTCTCCTCGGAGTACTTCTGGAACTTCTCGATCGACCAGTGCGTCTCGGGGGGCCCCAGGCTCTGGTAGGCGTGGAAGCACTCGATCCAGCCCTTGGCGTACTGCTCCTGACCCTTCACCCAGTTGTCGGGGCTGGCGTCCCAGAAGTGGCAGTGGCCGTCGACCACGAAATAGTCTTCGCCGTCTTTGCTGTACATGGTTGTCTCCCGTTTGGTGTCGGTCTGTGCTGTTCGAACTGGGTGGGTTGCGGGGCCTCAGGTCCCGCTGGGGACGAGGATGGCGCGACCTCGGACCTGGCCGCCTTCGAGGTCCTCGATGGCCTGGGCGTAGTGGTCGAGCGGGTACTGGCGGGTGTGGAGCTTGACCTGGCCGGCGGCGGCCAGTGACATCAGCTCGGCGAGGTCGCTGTAGCTGCCGACCAGGTTGCCGATGATGTTGATCTCCGTCGAGATGATGTCGATGGTGGGGATGTCGACATGGCCGCCGTAGCCGACCACGAAGTAGGACCCGGCCCGACGGAGCATGGCCAACCCCTCGGCCTCGGTGCCCTTCTCACCCACGTAGTCGATCACCACGTGGGCGCCGCCCTTGGTGATCTCGGCCACGGCGGCCACGTGGTCGCCGTCGGCCAGCACCGTATGGTGGGCGCCCAGCTGCCTGGCCAGCTCCAATGCCCCTTCGTTAGCGTCGACCACGGTGATCTCCGCTGCGGTCATGGCCAGCAGGCACTGCACGCCGATGTGGCCGAGACCGCCGGCCCCCAGGTTGACGACATGGGTCCCCGGCCGCAGGAGGGGCACCGCCTTGCGCACGGCGTGATAGGCGGTGAGCCCGGCGTCGGCCAGGGCGGCCACGTCCGCCGGTTCCAGCCCGGGCTCGAGCTTGACCACGCTGCGGGCGTTGGTGGCCAGCAGCTCGGCCATGCCCCCGTCAGTGTCGATGCCGGGGAAGGCCGAGTTCTCGCAGTGGACGTCGTCGCCGGCCCGACATGGCCGACACAGGCCACAGGTGGCCAGGGGATGGCAGATCACCGCGTCACCGGGGGCCACGTTGGTCACCGCCGAGCCGACCTCTCTGACCCACCCGGCGTTCTCGTGGCCGATGATGTAGGGGAGCTCGACCCCGGACTTCTCGGCCCACTGGCCCTCGATGATGTGGAGATCGGTGCGGCACACCCCGGCCCCCCCGATCTCCACCAGGACGCCGAGAGGACCATCGACCTTCGGCTCGGCGACATCGTCGAGCACCGCAGGCTCGTTGTAGGTGTGAACCCGTACCGCTTTCACCCGGAGGTCCCCCAAGTTGGTCGCTGCGCGAAGATCCGCATCAGCTCGGCGTGGCGGCGTCCGACGACGCCCTGGGCAGGCCCTCGGCCAGGTCGCCGAAGCCGGGGGCGATGATCTCGCCGCTGACTCGTTGGACCTCCTCGGCCACCAACGCATCGGTGGTGAGGATGAGAGCGGCGATGGACACGGCGTTCTCCAGAGCCGATCGGGTGACCTTCAACGGGTCGATGATCCCGTTGGCCACCAGCTCCCCGAACTCGCCGGTGAGGGCATCGAGGCCCTCGGACTCGCTCATCGTCCGAACCCGGTCGATGACGTCTCGGCCGTCGTGGCCGGCGTTGCGGGCGATCCAGTACAGTGGCGCAGCTAGAGCACCCCGCACGACGCCGACACCGGTGTCGTAGTCGCCGACCAGGCCCAGGTCGTCGAGGGCGTCCTCGGCGTGGAACAGCGCCGTGCCACCCCCGGCCACGATGCCCTCCTCGACCGCCGCCCGGGTGGCGGACAGGGCGTCCTCCACCCGATGCTGCTTCTCGTTGAGCTCGGCGGGGGTGGCGGCGCCCACGTGGATGACCGCCACCCGGCCGGCCAGCTGGGCCAGGCGCTCGGCCAGCTTGTCCTGATCTCTGGGGTTGGTGGCTCGACCCTGCTCCAGTCTCACCTGCCCGATCCGGTCGTTGATGGCGGTGATGTCGCCGGCGCCGTCGATGATGGTGGTGCTGTCGCGGGTGACCGTGACGCGCCGGGCCCGACCCAGCTGCGCGGTTGTCACCGTCTCCAGGCTGAGCCCGGCGTCCCTGGTGACCACGGCGCCGCCCGTCAGACAGGCGATGTCCTGGAGCTCGGCGATGCGACGATGCCCGAAACCGGGTGCCCGCACGGCAACCGACGGAAACGTGCCGTGGACCTTGTTGCTGACCAGCATGCCCAGCGCCGCCCCTTCGACGCTCTCGGCCATGATGACCAGGGGTCGCCGCTCGCCGCGCATGATCTTGTCGAGGAGGGGCATCAGCTCCTGGACGTTGGCGATCTTCTCGTTGGTCATGAGGATGTAGGGGTCGTCGTGGACCGCCTCCATGCGACTCTCGTCGGTGACCATGTACGGCGAGAGAAACCCGTTGCCGAAGTTGATGCCCTCGGTGAACTCCACGTCGAGTCCGTACCTGGGCCACTCCTCGACGGTGATCACCCCTTCCAGGCCGACGCCGTCGAGGGCATCGGCGATGATGTTGCCGATCTCGGGGTCGTCGTTGGCCGAGATGCCGGCGATGTGGGCCATCTCCGTCTTGCCGGAGATGGGACGCGCCATCTTCTCCAGGCGAGGCACCAGCTCGGCCAGAGCCCGTTCCATTCCCCGCTTCAACAACATGGGGTTGGCACCGTCACCGATGGCCCGCATCCCCGCCTGGATCATCGCCTGAGCGAGGACTGTGGCCGTGGTGGTGCCGTCCCCGGCGATGTCGTTCGTCTTCGTCGCCACCTCCTTGACCAACTGGGCGCCCATGTCCTCGAAGGGGTCCTTCAGGTGGATCTCTCGAGCGATGGTCACCCCGTCGTTGGTGACGATGGGGGTCCCGGTCAGCTTCTCGAGAACCACGTTGCGGCCCTTCGGCCCCAACGTGACCCTGACGGTGTTGGCCAGCTTGTCGACGCCTGCCTCGAGACGTCGCCGGGCCTCCTGTTCAAAGCGCAGCTCCCTGGCCATCTCCGCCGTCCTCCTTCCTTCTCGTCGTGGTGGCTACCTGCGGGCGGGGACGACTCACGTGGGGGTGAGATCAGCGAGATCAAACCCCAGGGCCTCGGCGGCGTCCTCGGGGTTGGCGAAGAACACGGTGGCGTTGTCGAGGTTGATCATCCGCCCGTAGTGGGTGGACATGACCTCCTCGAGGTTGGGCTGGTCGAACGGCTCGTCCTCGCTGTAACCGAGGGCCTCGCCGATCTCGTCGAAATCGAAGACCACGGTGCCCTTGGCGTCGATGCGGATCATGGACGGGAACTCCTTGACCGTCACGTTCTCCTTGCCCTTCATCAGCCGGGCGATGACGTAGCCGTCCTGGTTGTTCATGAGCGTGCAGCCGCACATCCCAGACGATGTCCGGTCGGACTTGTACGAGCTCTCCGTCATGCCTGTACCTCTTTCGGGGTGGCGAGGCCGAGCTCGCCGATCTGGGTGGTGAACTGAACCTTGGCGGCCTCGAGGGAGTCGTCGAAGCGGATGAGTCGTTGGTTGGGCTGGGACCACAGTGGCTGCATCTTTTGGGCTGCCTCGATGCTCTGTGGGACCCACCGGTCCATCCAACCCTCCATGGTCTCCCGATTGGCCTGGCCGTGCTCGTCGTCGTTGGTCAACAGAGCGAACATGTCCCGCGAGTAGCGCAGATCGTGGGCGTAGTCGGCCTCGCCGGCACTCATGACCGTGGGCGTGGTGTAGTCGCCGTGGGGAGCGGCCACCTGCATGACCAGGCGGCTACGGAACAGCACGCCCACCAGCGGCTCGAAGATGTAGTTGGCGACGAAGACGGCTTCCGCCCAGTCCCTGATGGTGGTCAGCTGCTCGACGGCCTCACGGACGCCCTGCCATGCCGGGTCGCTCATCCACACCTCACGATGCGCGGAGCCGTCGAAGTCCTCGAACTGCTCGCTCAGGTCCAGGTTGTAGAGCATCAGGTCCTGGCCGAAGCGCAGCTTGTGCACCGAGTTCACGGCGATGGCGTTGTTGTGCATGTTGGTGGGTGCGTCGCGCTGCGCGGGCACGAACACGTGCATGCCCAGACCGTGCTCGGCGTGGGCCCAGGCGCCGACGTGGGACTGCACGAACTTCACCCAGTTGGGATCCCACCGGGAGAAGGCGTCGGTCTGCTTGGCGCTGGCGATGGCCTGGCTGATCTGATGCACGACCCGGGAGTTGTGGATGTAGATCGTCCGCTCCCACTCCTCGTTGGGGTCGCGGAAGACATGCCAGTCGGATGACTTGAGGGCGGTCCACTCGTGGGGGTAGCCGGCCTTCCCGTCGGCGAAGGCGTACAGCCATCCCTGGGACAGGTAGTGCTCAGGGTCGGGCTGGATCTCGCAGGTCACGTCCTCGTAGACGGTTCTGCGGGTCTTCTTCGGTTGGTAGTAGTTGTAGTCGCGGCTGGTAGAGCTCGGGAAGTCCAAGGCACCGGCCTCGGCATTCGTGAACTCCGGCCGGGGGAGATCGGCCTCTTCCTTCTTCTGCTGCACGTCAGTCGCCATCGATACTGCTCCTTTGCATTGTTTCGCAGATCACTTGCCACCATCGATCAAGGGGCCCGGGGCCGCCTCAACGTCGTTGCTGACCTCGCACGTTGGTCAGGTGCTGGCCTCCTCCTCGGCGTCCGAGCTCACCGTGAACCTGTCGAAGTACAAATGAGGTTCTTCGACACCTTTGGCGGTGAGCACGGGTATGGCCGCGTCGATCATGGGAGGCGGACCGCACAGGTAGGCGTCGCTGCCGTGCAGGTCACTCTCCTCGTGCTCGAGGATGTCGGTGATGAGGCCGGTGGCGCCTTCCCACTCCCCGCCCTCGTCGGTCTCGGAGAGGGCAGGCACGAACCGGAAGCCGGGGATGCGCTCCTCGAGGGTCTTCAACTCGTCGAGATAGAACAGGTCCGCCGCCTGTCGGGCCCCGTAGTAGAAGGTCGCCTTGCGGCTCGAGCCGGTCTCGGCCAGGGATCGCACCAGCGACAGCAACGGGGCCATCCCCGCGCCACCCCCGACGAACACGATGTCGCGATCGGAGTCGGGACGCAGCGTGCACATGCCATAGGGCCCCTTGGCCACCAGCTCGTCGCCGGGTTTGAGACCACCGTCGAGCAGCTTGGAGAACCGCCCCTCCGGATAGAGCTTGATGATGAACTCCAGGTGGTCGTCTCTATTGGGGGTGTTGGCCATGGAGAACGCCCTGGTGCGGTCCGTGCCTGGGATGGTGAGGTCAACGTACTGCCCGGAGCCGAAGGCGAACTCCTTCGGTTCGACCAGGCGCAGGGACAGACGGCGGATGTCGTGGGTCAGCTCTTCGATCTCCTCGACCTCGGTCTTGGCCGTCTGGATGGGAATGCCGGAGCGAAGCATGTCCTCGTCGTAGTTGACGAGCTCGACCTCGAGGTCGCTGTAGGCGTGCGCCCGGCACAACAGGACGTAGCCCTCCTCCTTCTCGTAGTCGGCCAGGGCAAAGGTCGAGTAGCGATCCATGTCCATGTCGCCGTCGAGGAGAAAGGACTTGCACGCCGAGCACTGACCCTCCTTGCACCCGTGCATGAGCGTCACGCCTTGGCGAAACGCGGCGTTGAGGATCGTCTCGTCCTCCTCCACCTCGATCTCGATGTCCACCGGCTCGAAGCGAACCTTGTGTCCCATCGTTGCCTTCCCCCTTTGTTTCGTCTCCCCGAGCACACTGCTCGGCCTCCGGCGCAGCCTGTGGTCCCTGTGAATGACGAGGTCGCCGGGAACACCGCCACGCCGGTTCCCCGGGGGACCCTACGAGGGGCCCTCCGGGTGAACCGTGCCGTGCCTGCCGTGCCTGCCGCGCTTGCTTCTCTAGGTCTACGGAGTCGCCGTCAGGCGGTCTTGGCCACGTCGCGACGGAACTCCTCGGCGACCTCGGCAGGACGGCCCCCCGGGCCGCACTTGCGGTAGTCCTCGGCCCACGCCTGCTGCTCATCGCTGGACTTCTCGTTGAGCAGGGTGTTGGGAGAAGGGAAGGGGAAGCCGCGGAAGTCGTCGAGCGTCCACAGCTTCTTCGGGTCCTCCAGGTCCAGGTGGGGCTGGGGGATGAGGGTCTTGCCGTCGTCGCGCACGATCCCCATGTCCTCGCAGATGTCCGCCAGATCCCAGTTGTGGTACATGGTCTCCCACTCCCGCTTGCCGGTGAGGCGACCCATGGACGGGGTCTCCCGGCCCTCGAACTCCGGTCGGAAGGCATGCTTGTCGGTCCACCAGCACGGCTCGGAGCAGTAGGTCCTGACCGTACCGTCGACCTCGTCCATGACCATGTCCTCACGGATGAGGCAAGGCACCATGCACGTCCAGCACCGGCTGGGGTAGGCGTAGTCGACGTTCTCGAAGGCGATCGGTCCGTGATCAGAGCCCGGATGCCGCAAGCGGTTGTAGTTCTCCCACCACTTCCCGTACTTGTTGTACCAACCCGGGTACTTGAACTCGAACCACTCGAAGTCCTCGTCGTCCATGGGGTCGATCCGCCAGTAGTTGACCTCCCAGCCAGTGGAGAAGAACTGGGCCACCTCATGGACATAGCCCTTGTTCATGATCTGGTCCCAGGCCAACTCCACCAGGTCATGGGGGATGACCAGACCGTACTTCTCCAGCGGTACCAGGTAGCTGCGGTAGTAGTCGTCGTAGATCCACCGACGCCACATCTCCGCGTAGCTCTCCCGGTCCTTGCGCCGGTCCTTGGTGCCGTACTCGATGAACGTGCCGATGGCGGCGTCCACCACCCGGTGGTTGTTCCACCAGGCGTAGCGCAGGTCGCGCTCGAGGAGCTTGCGGTTGGACTCGTCGGCCAGGGCCATGAGCAGGATCGAGTACCCGTTGGAGATGTGGCGGGACTCGTCGGACTGCACCGAGTGGAACACCGTAGGCAGCAGATAGTCGCCGTTGGCAGCAGCCTCGGCGGGCATGGCCACGAACAGCGTGTTGGTGAAGGCCGTCTCGGCGACCAGCGTCAGGTACACGTTGGCGGCGGTGATGGCGTCACCGGTGATGAAGCCCTCCCCAAACTGCCTACCGATCGTGCCGCAGTAGTCACTGTGGAAGAACTTGAGTGACCCATCGAAACCGGCGGGATCGATGTAGTGGTTCATGTACAGCCGCTTCAGGTTCTGCTGGATGGTCGAGTGGCGAACCTCGTCGATCATCTGGACAGCAAGGCCGTTGTGGATCTCCGGGTTGGGCACGGCGCTGATGGCCAGCGGCATGGCCCGGGCCGCCGAGATCTCCGGGAAGGGGATGATGGAGAGGAAGAGCTTCTGCCACTCCATCCACCGCTCCTGGACCTGACGGAACATGTTGCCCCTGATGGCACCATCCATGGCTCCGAAGACCCGCTGGTCCTTCTCCTCCTCCATGGGGAAGTAGGAGCGCAGAACCTGCTTGAGCGGATCCTTCTTGGGTGCGTGCTCAAAGGTGTAGTCCGTGGTGTACTTCTGGGCCGGTGTGGCGAACGTCGGCTCCCAGGACAACTCTTTGATCTTCTCGTGCGCCTTGGTGATGCTCTGTCGGCTCATGTAGCGACTTCCCCCTATCTCAGGAACGCCCGCGAACGACGCGAGGCGGGTATCTCATTTCACACCCGCAGCAACCGGGTGGGTGGTGTCAAAGTGAGACGGCGTGGTTTCGAGCGCCGCCCATACCACGTCAAAGCGTGATACCAATATTCCTATCAGGCGAGGCCAGCTCGCGCTATGGTGCATCTGCGGTTGGGGGAGTCGGAATGGACAGCCCTACCAGGGACTCGACCGGACGCATGGATGACATGAAAGAGCGCGTCCTGGCCTCGGACGACCCGCCCGACGGCGGCGTCCGAGAGCACATCCTGGCCTCGTGGCGGCGGTCGAAGTTCTGGGGGGTCTCGGCCGACAACCTGGAGCCGCCGTACTCCGAGGCGGTGGAGTTGGAGAACCGTCTGGTGGCCGCCGCCCGCCCGGTGATCGATCACCTGGAGGTGATGCTGGCCGACACGGCCATGAGCATCCTCCTCACCAATGCCCACGGCCAGGTCCTCCAACGGTGCACCGCGGAGAAGTCCCTCAAGCGCCACCTCGACTCCATCTGCCTGGCTCCTGGGTTCAGCTACGCCGAAGAGCACGTCGGCACCAACGGGATCGGATCGGCGATCGAGTGTCGCCGTCCCTTCTTCGTGCAGGGCAAAGAGCACTTCTCCGAGGTGCTGGGCGCCGTCTCGTGCGCCGGGGCGCCGATCGTCGACCCTCTGACCGGTCGCCTGCAGGGCGTCATCGACCTCACCTGTCGAGCCAGCGACGCCACCGTGTTGATGAAGGCCCTGGCCCAGAATGCCGCAGCGGCGATCGCCCGGGCCCTGCTCGAGAAGGGCAGCGCCAGCGAGCGGGCCCTGCTCCACGAGTTCCTGGTGGCCAACCACGGCTCGAACCGAGCCGTCGTGGCCATGGGCGACGAAGTGTTCATCTCGAATGCCAAGGCCGCCGGGATCCTCGATCGGGCCGACCACGTCCTGGTCAGGGACCGGGCCACCGAGCTGGTCAACGGCTGCAGATCCACCGCCGAGATCCTCCTGTCCAGTGGTGACACCGCCCATCTCAAAGCCCGGGAGGTGGAGGCCGAGCGAGGGGGGCCCGGCCTCATCGTCGAGCTGTTCGTGACCGAGCCACGCGAGCAGCGCCCACCAGATGCTCCACGTCCGGCACCGAGGGCGCCCGGAACCGCTGGGCGGAGCGGGGCATGGGCGGTGACCCAGGAGCGGGTGGAGCGGTGCTGGGGCGAGCGGGCCTGCCTGCTCCTGGTCGGCGAGGCCGGTACCGGCAAGCTCGCCCTCCTCGATGCCGTGCACCGACGCTACCGCTCGGGTCCCATGGCGGTGCTCGAAGCCGAAGACCTCGGTGCTCACTTCGACACCGTCCAGGCGGTGCTCGACAGCTACGTCGGTGATGATGTGGACACCGTGGTCGTGCGCCATCTCGACGTTCTGGCCGACACCGCGTGGCCGGCGATTCGGGACTGGATCGAGCGGCGGGGTGACGGGGCCGGACCCTGGATCGCCGGAACGGCGCGGGCGGACGGCCAGTCACCGGCACTCAGCGAGAAGGTCTGCGGCCTGGCCGTCGTCGTGGCCGTCCCCCCGTTGCGCCACCGCATCGAGGACGTCCGCGACCTGGTGCCGGAGATCCTCGAGCGCCTGGCACCCGACCGGGACCTACGGGTCGGCCCAGCGGCCATGCAGACCCTCCTGCGCCACCCCTGGCCGGGAAACGTTGCCGAGCTCGAAGAGGTGCTGCGCGCCGCTCTGACCCGTCGACCTCGGGGACGCATCATGCCCGAGGACCTTCCCGAGATGGTGCACAGCACCAGTCGCCAGGCGCTCAGCCCGTGGGAGTCCATGGAGCGCGATCTGGTCACCCGGGCACTCATCGAGACCAGGGGGGACAAGGTTCAGGCGGCGTCACGCCTGGGGATCTCCCGAGCCACGATCTACCGCAAGCTGCGGGCCTACGGCATCGTTGTCAACGATCCCGAGGACAACGACTGAGACCTCTGGCGCCCCACCGTCACCTCACGGGTGCAACTCGGCGACAAAGGCGTAGATGACCATGAAGGTGACCACGACGGCGAAGACCCGCAGGGCGCACAGCGCCATCAGCGCCCGCCTGCCCAGCGGTGCCCGAGGAACCTCAGGACCGGTCACCTAACCGGCTCCGATGACATGCACGGCCCGCAGGAACGAATCGATGCCGTAGGCCGACCCGCAGAGCCCGACGAAAGCGATGATGGCGGTGCCGACCACGTTGGTGCTTCGCTTGTTCACCCAGTCGCCCATCAACGCTCGGTCGTTGGCCAGCATGACCATGAAGACCAGCGCCACCGGCAGCAGGACGCTGGCCAAGACGTTGGCGTTGAGGGCGATCTGGAGCAGCGGCGCACCAGGTATCAAGGTGATCGCTGCGGCGAGCCCGGCGATGGCCATGTTGGACCCGTAGAACAGATGGGCCCGTCGGGGCGAGGAGTTGAAGCTGTGAGAGACCCCCACGCACTCTCCTGCGGCATAGGCGGTGCTGGCCGAGATGGTCAGCACCGCCACCGCCCCGGCCTCGATCAGCCCGAGGGCGAACGCCGTGGCTACCCACCCCCCCGACACCGAGCGCAGCGCGGCGGGAAAGCCGGCGCCGGCCAGGCCGTCCATGCCGGAGCCGCTCGGGGCGGCCAGGGCGGCGCCGGCGATCAGCGCCCCGCAGCCGAAGGTGGCGGCCAGCACGCCCCCGACGATGGTGTCGAGACGGCCGTAGCCGATGTCGGCGGGCGTCATACCCTTGTCCGCCGAGGCGCTCTGCTGAAAGAAGATCATCCATGGCGTCACCGTGGCGCCGATGGTGGAGGAGAGCAGCAACAGCAGCGTGGTGATGCTCCCCCGGGGCAAGGGGGTGAACGAGGCGAAGGCCCGGCCGATGCCGCCCACATCGGGCCTCACCCCAATGGCGGCCACCAAGAAGAGTCCGTTGAAGATGGCCAGGCCCAGAGCGATGCGTTCCCAGCGCCAGTAGCGGCCGCCGCTCAAGCTGAACAGCGCCAGCACCAGTCCCAGGGCGGCGGCCGGGACCGGTCCGAAACCGAAGTAGGCCATACCCACCCGGATGGCCACGAACTCGGCGATGAGCGTGACCAGGTTGGTGAAGATGAGGTCACCGGCGCCGAACCATCCCCACACCGGGCCGTAGCGGGCCAGCACCAGCTCCCCATAGCCGCGCCCGGTGACGGCTCCCACCCGCATGCACATCTCCTGACAGACGACGGCCATGGCAAAGGTCACCACGATGAAGGGCAGGAAGAACCCAAGGCCGTAGGTGGCGCCCGTGGTGGCGTAGCCGATCATGCTCGGTCCGTCGTTCTCGCCCAACATGGCCAGGATGCCCGGGCCCACCAGGAGCCAGCACAGGTGCCATCGCCGGCCACGGCAGCGGGCGGTGACGACCCGCAGGCGGTCACGGGAGCGAAGCTCGTCCTCGCCGGCCCGGACAGCGACTGGCGGGTCGAAACTCGTCAACGGCGGGGTTCGGGCCCGGACGAAGCCAACGCCGGGTCTTCGTCGACGGTGATCTCAATCGACGAGGCGGCCGCCGCGCCCAGGGCCAGAGGTTCGTCGTGGGGTCCCATCCACACCCGCAGGGGTCCGCTGGCCTCCCAACCGACAACCTCGACCCGGTCGCCCAGGCCCACACCCTGTTCGCTGAGCCAGCACAGAAGGCTGGTGGACATGTCGCCCACCCGGGCCACCGTGCCGGTCTGGCCGGGTTCGAGGACCGACAACCGCCGGGTGGGCCCGGCCAGGATCCTCCCGTCCACCCCGGGGATGGGGTCACCGTGGGGGTCGCGCTCGGGATGCCCGAGCTGGTCGGCCATCCGCTGGAGCAGGCGGTCCGACACGGCGTGTTCGAGCACCTCGGCCTCGTCGTGGACCTCGTCCCAGCCGTAGCCCAGGACGGCGAAGAGGTAGGTCTCGATGAGGCGGTGCCGGCGAAGGACCATGAGTGCCGCCCGATGCCCCTCGGCGGACAGCTCCAGGCTGCCGTATCGGCGGTGGGTCACCAGCTCTGCGGCGCGCAAGCGGCGCACCATCCCCGACACCGTGGAGACGGTGAGCCCCAGGCGACGAGCGAGCGCGGTGGTGGTCACGGATCCGCCGGTGCGCTCTGCCAGGCCGTAGATGGCCTTGAGGTAGTCCTCGACCGCAGCCGTGGGCGCCTGGGTCATGGCACCGCCGGGCCGACGATCCCAACCAGCAACCACGCCGGCTGAGCGTAGTCCATCACCGGTTTCCGCATGAAAGTATGTTGCACCCAACATTGGAGTTGGTCGTGTCGCACCTTGAGACGGCTCGGCCCCTCCCGGCCGGCACCGGGGCTTGACAAGTCGGTCAGGAGGGTATCTATCGCTCATGCGCGTGGAGCACCGATTTGAACCGGTGGCGTGCACGGTGATGGACGCCAGGCGTCTCGTTCGGTCCACGCTGGACGCCTGGTCAGTGCCGGAGGGGGATGCTCTCCTCCTCGTCTCGGAGCTGGCCACCAACGCCGTCCTGCACGCCCACACCCCTTATACCGTCACGGTCAGCATCGTCGCACCCGCTCGGGTGCGGGTGGCGGTCACCGACGATGATCCCCGCCCGCCCATCGCCGATCTGCCGAGCACGGATCACGGGACCTGTGGCCGGGGAATGCACGTGGTGCAGGCC
>JALZAH010000121.1 GCA_030948425.1 Actinomycetota bacterium | reverse complement strand
CGTCGTCGATACGGGCCAGCGCCGCCTCGGTGAGAAGGGGATTTTCGATGTCGACCAACCACAGGCTGCTCATCGTTGGAGGCTTCCCCTGTTCACGTCGTCGAAAACGATAGCTCCTGGTCATCCGGCGATAGCAGGGGCGACGTCCCCCCCGGCCGGGCCGAGGGGGATAGAGTTGGGCGTTCGGAGCTTGTTCAATCGCGGAGGGCCGGGTTTTATGGCAGAGACGACACAACGGCGGTCGATCGTTTCGTTGCTGGCGACAGCGGCGGCGATGACCACGGTTCTGTTCTTCGCCTCCCCCGCGTTCGCGGGGCCGAACCAGTCGAGCACCGGCGGTGGCAGCGCCACCACCGGCACCGCCGGCGGCGGCTCGGCGGGTGACTCCAACGTCACGACCAACCCCACGGCAACTTCCGGCAACTCCGGGCCCTCCACCGCCAGCTCGTCGGCGTCCAACAGCGGCAACACCGGCGATGCCACGGCCATCTCCACCAGCGAGCCTGTGGCCGTCTCCGGCGATTCCGGCGGTAGTCCCAGCACCGGCTCGGTGAGGTCGGCCAACGCGGTGGCGTCGCCGAACGCGTCGGGTTCCGGCGGGACGGCAGTCGCCTCCCGGTCGGCCCAGGTCTCCACCAACGACGCTCCGGCCTCCACCAGCGCAGGTGACCCCGGCTCCCACGCCTCGGCGGGTGCCGCCGTGGGCGGCGCGGCCACCACGTCGGGCTTCACTTCCGGTGCCGCTGTCGATGGGAGCACCGATTCGGCTCAGGCCGGCACCAGCGCGGCGTCGGTCGTCGAGACGCCTGCGACCCCGGACGTCAACGACGCACCGATCGGGTTCAGCCAGGCCCTGCGCCCTCGGGACGGTGACTCGGGCGGCACCACCGTCGCCCTGCTCGGCCTGGCCCTCGCCCTGTTGGCGTCCACCAAGATCGTCGGAAGGCGCCTCGCCCGGGCGTAATCCCTGGGGCCCTGCCGGTCGGCGCCCCGAACGGCACCCGACTCGGCGACTCAGAACAACGGCGTCTCAGAACAAGGGCACCCCGAAGCCCTGGCGGGCCGACGAGTCGATGGCCCCTTCCAACCCGGCCACCATGAGGCCGCGAGCCTCGGCGATCTGAGACGGGTCGCCGGAGTACCCCAGCGACAGCAGGGTCATGATCCCCCGCTGGGCCTGCAGGGCGCGAGCAACCTTCGGTTCGGTGCGGGGGGCGAGGGCGAAGCCCGGGCGCAGGTGGGGAGGCGCCGGCTGGTCGTAGACGTCGACGATCATCACCATGCGCCGGAACGAGCTGTAGTGGTCCACGCCGTCGTCGACGATGCGGCTGGCGATGTCGTAGAGCTCGCCGCCGAACTCGGGTGTGCCGAGGGTGGCCCGAACCCGGGCATAGAGACCGTCGAGTCCACCACTGGGACGCTCGACCGCTTCGAAGTCGGCCACCGTGGCGTGGACCAACGGCCGCAGGGCTGCCGGCCGGGTGGCGCCCGGCGTGCCGGTGGGGATGGCGGTGGCCACGCCCAGGGCCGGCACGTAGGGGGTGCCGATGCCCATGTCGGCCAGCTTGCGCAGGAGGAGGTTCACCCACGACAGGTGACGCATCTCGCTGATGGCGGTGGACCGGAGCTGTTCGCGAAGGAAGGTGACGTCGCGGCGCAGCCGGCTGCGCAGGTAGCTGAGGTCGCCCGGGCGGTCGGAGACGCCATCCAGGGGATGGGCGGGGTCGACTCGGAACCGGAGCGGGAGGCTTTGGGCCAGGTCGTCGTCGGAGAGAGCCGCCACCTCCTGGGGTGAGCGCACCGAGGACCAGGCGTAGAGGTACTCGAGCGTGAGGGCGTGCTCCAGGGGAGCCAGGCCATCGCGAAGCTCGGCCACCAGCTCGTCGGTCGTGGCGTAGGGCTCGGCCGCCTCGACCGTTCCCGGCCGGTACGGGTCGGCCGACTCCCGATCCCGCATCACCACGGCGAGCTCCTGATAGCGCTCGCTGATCTCGTAGTAGCCCAGCTCGGGGACGTTGTCGCGTGGGGGGCGGGCACGCAGCCAGTTGACCCAACCGGTGCCAAGCGGTGGAGGCACCCCGGGCTCCTCGCCCGGTTGCACCGCCTCGATGGCGATGTCGGGGTGGTTGGAGGCCCAGTAGTAGCACCCGCAGTCCCGGAAGTCGTGCTGCCAAGGTGAGCACAGGCTCTGGGTGAGCTCGCCGGGGGCGTAGCCGGCATCGATGGAGTCGCCGGCCCCCAGATAGGCCCGGCGGGGTCCGTCGAGAACGACCTCGCCCGCAGCCACACCGTCGTCGCCGAAGCGGTTGAGCACCAGCTGCACGGGTCCGGGCTCCAGCGAGCGCACGATGCGCCAGGTGCCGAGGGAATCGAGGCCCAGGCCCTTGATGGATTGGGGATCGATGGCCACTCCCCCCTGGACGATCCGAACGATCCACCAGGCCCGGGGGTCGGCTGTCATGTCGGCCGCCAGGGCGGCCAGGTCGTCGGCCAGGCCGGGATGGGTGGCGGCGGCGTCGGCCAAGACGGGATCGTCGAGATCGACGACGGTCACCACGCCACCCATGGAGGGCTGGGCAACGAGGGGGTCGGCAAACTCCACCACCAGGCCGGGAAAGAAGCGGCGGTCGAGGTTGCGATGGTCGAACTCGAGACCGGGAAAGCAGTTGGCCACCCCGCTGGCCAGCCGGGCCGCGGCCGGGTTGCCGGCCGCCGATCGCTGCAGCCGGGCACTGAGGTTGACAGGGACGAAGGGCTCGCCCCCCCGGGTGTGCTCACTCATGACGCTCCCATCGATCGCAGCAGTTCGGGACGGCGGGCCTGGCACTCGGCGTAGAGCGTGATGCAGTGCTCCAACCACCCCCGGATGTAGTCGCAGCCCTCCCTGCCCACC
>JALZAH010000242.1 GCA_030948425.1 Actinomycetota bacterium | reverse complement strand
GGTCAGCACTGCGCCGAGGGCGCCGGTGGGCTCGGGGCCGTCCTTGCCCGCCCCTATGGCGTCCACCGCCCGGGCGGCGAAGACCAGCCCTTCGAGCAGGGAGTTGGAGGCCAACCGGTTGGCCCCGTGCACGCCGGTGCAGGCCGCCTCGCCGGCCGCCCACAGACCGGGCAGGTCGGTGGCCCCGTCCAGGTCGACGACCACACCGCCGCAGAGGTAGTGGGCGGCGGGGGCCACGGGCAGCCAGTCGTTGAGCGGGTCGAAGCCGGCCGCCTCGATGGCGGCGACCAGGGAGGCGAAGCGAGATCCCAGGCTGGGCACGTGGCGCACGTCGAGCCACAGGTGCTCGACGCCGGCGTCGAGCATCCGGGTGGTCATGGCCCGGCTGACCACGTCGCGAGGGGCCAGTTCGTCGACGAAGCGCTCGCCGGCGTGGTCGACGAGCACGGCGCCCTCGCCGCGCAAGGCCTCGGAGAGCAGGGGTCGGGGCATGACCGGATGGTGCAGGGCGGTGGGATGGAACTGCACGAACTCGATGTCGGCGACCGCCACCCCGGCCCGCAGCGCCATGGCCAGACCGTCACCCGTCGACGTCGCCGGGTTGGTGGTGACCGAGAACATCTGCCCGGCCCCGCCGGTGGCCAGCACCGTGTGGGTGGCCCGAACCTCCGACGCCGTTCCATCGGGGGCCATGGTCCGCACACCCCGGCACCGGCCCCCCTCGACGATGAGGTCGGTGGCGAAGGACCCCTCCCACAGGGTCGCCGCGCTGGCCCGTATGGCAGCGACGAGGACCCGCTCCACCTCCGCTCCGGTGGCCGCCCCACCGGCGTGGACGACGCGAGGAGCTGAGTGACCACCTTCGCGAGCCAGTTCGAGCACGCCGGCAGTGTCCCGGTCGAACGAGGCGCCGAGCGCCACCAGGTCGCGGACGCGCTGAGGACCGGAGCCGGTGAGGATCTCCACGGCATCGATGTCACACAACCCGGCCCCGGCGGCGACGGTGTCGGCCACGTGGAGCGCCGCCGAGTCCCCCCGGTGGGGATCGCGGGCGTCGATGGAGATCTCGTCGTCGCCGAGCACGGCGGCCACCCCACCTTGGGCCCAGGCAGTGGCGGAGGCCGACAGGTCGGCCTTGGCGATGACCCCGACGCCGACACCGGCTTCGCCGGCCAGGGCCCGCAGGGCGCCGGTCAGCCCGGCCACCCCGCTGCCTACGAAGGCGATGTCGAGGGGCCGGGTCACGACGGTCCGGGAACGGTGGCGGCGATGTTGTCGATCAGTCGGGCCCGTCCCAGCTTGGCCGCCACCAGCAGACGGACCTCGCCAACCAGGCGGGGGGGCACGGAGAGATCGACCGGGTCGACGACCGCCGCGTAGTCGAGGGTGAACGCCGGCGTGGCCGCCACCGCCTCGGCCATGGCCGACACCACCGCGTCGGGTTCGCTGAGCCGGTCGTCCTCGATGGCCCGCCGCCCAGCGAGCAGGGCCCAGTACAGATGTGATGCCACCTCCCGCTCCTCGGCGACGAGGTAGGCGTTGCGACTTGACAGGGCCAGACCGTCGGGGTCACGCACGGTCGGGCAAGCGATGACCGCAACGGGGAGGGCCAGGTCGACGGCCATGCGGCGGATGACGGTCAGCTGCTGGTAGTCCTTCTCCCCGAAGTACGCCGAGCACGGCCCGACGATGCCGAACAGGCGAGCCACGATGGTCGCCACCCCGTCGAAGTGCCCGGGCCGCGAGCGGCCCTCGAGCGGCGCCGACACCCCCTCGACGCGCACGACGGTCGCCGGCGGGTCCGGCCACATCTGCTCGACCGAAGGGGCGAAGACGATGTCGGCGCCAGCGTCCCCGGCCCGGGCGCAGTCGGTTTCGAGGTCGCGTGGGTAGGCGACCAGATCGTCGGTGGGGGCGAACTGCAACGGGTTGACATAGACGCTGATGGCCACTGCGTCGCAGTCGGCGACCGCCCGGCGCACCAGCGACAGGTGCCCGGCGTGCAGGGCGCCCATGGTCGTCACCAGACCGATCCGCTGCCCCTCGGCCCGACGCCCGTCGAGGACCGAGCGCAGCTCGGCGGCCTCGGCGATGACGGCGACGGTCAACGCCCGCGACCGTGGCGGTCCGCGGCGTCGACCAGCGTACCGGCGCCCCGCACCCCCCGAGCCCGGGCGCCGCCGGGACCGTCGACGCCCGAGCCGTCGCCGATGAGCTCGGGGGCCAGGTCGGCGAGGGGCACGACCACGAAGCCCCGCTCCCACATTCGGGGGTGGGGCACGGTCAGCTCGTCGTCGTCGACCGTGAGATCGCCGACCAGGAGGATGTCGACGTCGAGGGTGCGTGGTCCCCATCGCTCGGCGCGTTGGCGGAGGGCCGCTGCTTCCGCTCGGCGGGCGGCACCCAGCAGCTGGTGGGGACCGAGGACGGTGCGCAGCTCGACCACGGCGTTGAGGTAGGGCCCCTGGTCGGTCGGTCCACCCACCGGGTCTGTCTCGTAGACGCCGGAGACGGCCACCACGTCGGGCAGGGCGACCACCGCCGCTTCCAGGTGGGCCCGGCGATCCCCCAGGTTGGAACCGATGCCCACGAAGGCCCGCCGCTCGGTGCGACGATCGGTGCCCCCCGGGGCGTCTTTGCCCACGTCCGTCACCGCCGGGACCGCTCGGCGCCACCACGGACGATGGTCACCGCCGCGCTGGCCAGGTCCACGGGCACCGGCGGCCGTAGCTTGCGCACGGTGACGGTCACCTCCCGGGCGTGGGGGGCCCCGGAGGACAGCACGGCGGCCACGATCCTCTCCGCCAGGTGCTCGAGCAGGTTGGCGCGAGGACCGCCGACCACGGCGGCCACCGCCGCCACCACCGAGCCGTAGTCGACGGTGTCGGCCAGGTCGTCGCTGCGCCCGGCGCCACGCAGGTCGGCCACGATGTCCAGGTCGATCTCGAAGGGTTGAGCCCGCTGGTGCTCCTCGGGGAGGGCCCCGTGGGTGCCCATGGCCCGCAGACCCCGCAGCTCGATGCGGTCGCCGGCCACCCGCTCAGCGGCCGAGCGGCTCGTTGGCATGCCCGACCAGGGTGGGCGCCAGGGCCACCAGCTCCCGGCCTGCGGGACCCATCTGACGGTGCATGATCTGCTCGACCACGGTGATGGTCCGAGGCCCGGAGTCCACCATCCCCGACCACCGCAGGTAACCGGCGAGGACACCCATGAGCCGATCGTTGAGCTCCTCTTGGTGGACCAGGACGCACTGACCCTCGACCCCCCACCGCCGGAGGTTGGCGTACACCTCGGGCAGCACGATCGCCGGGTCGTCGTGAGGCCCGAAGGGGATGTGGGACCAGTTGACTCCCAACTCCTCGTAGACGTGAAGGTTGTGCGACGACGGCAGCAGCGACAGGATCCGATCGAATCCCTCACCCCGCAGCCACAGGATCTCCTCGTGGCGACGCACCTTGCGGTGGTTGCGGGCGTAGCCCCCCGGTCGTTCGCTGAGCGCCAGACGACCCTTGATGATCCACGCGAACATGCGGGGCGGGATCCCCGTGGCCCACTTCCCTTTCATCTTCGTGCTCCCGGGGCGCCGACGGCGATCCCGTGGGGGGACCGGCGCCGGGCCAGGCGGACGGCGCTGGTCACCGCGACCACGTCATGGACCCGCACCATCGCCGCTCCTTGCGTGATGGCCCACACGGCGGTGGCCACCGAGGCCTCGACCCGCTCGTCGGGGGGCGCCGGCGCCTCGCCGGGCCCGACGCTGAGGGGACCGAGGAACGACTTGCGACTGGTCCCCACAGCCACGTCCCAACCGGTGGCCACCAGCACATCGAGGTGGCGCAGCAGCGACAGGTTGTGCGCCGCGGTCTTGGCGAAGCCGATCCCGGGGTCGATCCACAGCTGCTCGACACCGGCCGCCCTGGCCTTCTCGGCGCACGCCACCAGATGATCCCGGACCTCGGCGACGACGTCGTCGTAGTGAGCGTGAGCGTGCATGGTCGCCGGCTCGGCTCGAGCGTGCATGGCCACCCAGCCAGCACCGCCGGCGGCGGCCACCTCGAAGAGGGAGGAGGACACGTCGTTGACGATGGTCGCCCCGGCGGCGATGGCGGCGGCCGCCACAACCGGCTTGCGGGTGTCGATGGAGACGGTTGCCTCCCCGGCCAACGCCTCGACGACGGGCAGGACCCGGCGCAGCTCCTCGCTCTCGGGCACCGCCTGCGCACCCGGTCGGGTCGATTCACCACCGACATCGACGATGTCGGCACCTTCGGCGATGAGCTCGCGGCCATGGGCGATGGCGCCGTGATGGTCGAACCAGCGCCCCCCATCGGAAAATGAGTCCGGCGTCACGTTGACGATACCCATCACGATGGTCACCGCAGGCAGGGTATCGGGCCCTGTCCGTGCCCGGGCCAGAAGCCGACCTGTCAACCCCGGTGACCGTGCACGAAGCTCAACGCCTCGGCTCGGGAGGCTGCGTTGTCCCGGAACTGGCCGCGGACGGCCGAGGTCACCGTCCGACTTCCGGGCTTCCTCACCCCTCGCATCGACATGCACAGGTGCTCCGCTTCGACGACCACGAGGACACCGCGCGGCGCCAGGACCCCGACGATGGCGTCGGCCACCTGGGCGGTCAGGCGTTCTTGGACCTGAGGCCGGCGGGCGTAACCCTCCACCAGGCGGACGAGCTTGGACAGGCCGGTGACCTTGCCGTCCTCGTTGGGGATGTAGGCCACGTGGGCGTGGCCCAGCCAGGGCACCAGGTGGTGCTCGCACACGCTGTAGAGAGGGATGTCCTTGACCATCACCATCTCGTCGTGGCCGGCCTCGAAGGTGACCCGCAGATGGCGGCCGGGGTCCTCCCGGAGCCCGGAGAACAGCTCCTCATACATGCGGGCCACCCGCTCGGGGGTGTCGATCAGGCCGCTGCGGTCGGGGTCCTCCCCGATGCCGATGAGGATCTCCCGCACGGCGGCGGCGATCCGAACGGTATCGACCGGCCGGTCAGCCAGGTCGGTGGCCGGGGCGTCGTGGCCGACGGCCGAGTCGACGTCACCGTCCCGGACCACATGGTGGGCATGCGGTCCGCTTGGCGTCATGGGCCCGGGTTCTCCGCCGCCCGCCGGCGCCGTGTCGGGTTGACCGCTGCGCTGGATCCCGGCGACGTTGCCGGTCCCGTGGTGGACGAGGCCGCCTTGGTCGGAGCGGGCTTGGTGACGGCCCGCTTGGTGGCGGCTGACTTGCCGGGTGCCCGGCGTTTGGGGGCAGGGTCCTGGGTGTCCGGCGGAGCCACACCGGGGGTGGTCTGGGGGCGTCCGACGCCGGAGCCCGGCGA
>JALZAH010000228.1 GCA_030948425.1 Actinomycetota bacterium | reverse complement strand
GCCCGGTTGCGCGCCGGCACCGGCCACGTCGTCCAGCCCCTCGGTCGTCCTCCCGCCGGCGGGCGGCAACCTCACCCAGACCGATGCCGACGGCACCCTCGGCCAGGTCGGGCCGGCCACCTTCTTCTCCAGCGGGGCGCTCACCACCTCGACGCAGGGAACGACCGGGTCGACCGGCTCGGTGACCAGCTCGGTGAGCATCGCCACCACGAACACCTCGACGCAGGAGGGCTTCACCGCCAGCAACGTCGCCAGCACCTGCACGGCCTCGGCCAGCACGGCGACCGGCTCGACCACGATCACCGGCGGCACGCTGCAGGTAGACAGCGGCGACGACACCGCCGGGAATGTCCATGCCCCCGTCGACGTCCCGCTCCCGCCCAACCCTGCCCCCAACACCGCCTACACCGGGCACATCCATGTCAACGGCACCCAGGAGGAGTTCCGGTACGTCTTCAACGAGCAGGTCGTGGACCCTGACGGTTCCATCACCGTCAACGCCGCCCACGAGTACCTCCTTGGTCCGACGGCGATCGGTGAGCTGATCATCGGCCAGTCGAGGTGCGGCGTCGATGCGGCCAGGGACGTGATCTCGCGGGTGTCGACCGACCAGTACACCTTGACCGGCTCCGACGGGACCACGTGGCAGCCGATGGACCCGGCGAAGCTGTCGATGGTCGTGAGGCCTGCGACGGCGGTGAACGCGGTGATCACGGCCAACGCCGACCTGTTCACCTACAACGCCGGGTTCAACCAGGACATCGCCGTGTTCGTCGACGGAACGCTGCGGGCGTGGAAGGAGTCCGGCGGGTTCGCCGGGATCTTCAGCCCGAACGCGGCCACGGTCACCCTCACGATGCCTTTGGCGGCCGGGCCGCACACCGTCGACATCCGGTGGAAGACGAACAAGCCCGACCCGGGCGGGAAGATCTCGGCCGGTGCCGGCCCCATCAACGGCGCCTTCTCACCCACCCGGCTCACCGCCCTGCTGGTACCGGTGACCAGCACTACGTCGGTGGCCACCGCGGCATCGACGGATCAGTACACGCTGGCCTCGTCGGACGGGGCGACCTGGCAGCCGATGGACCCGGCCAAGCTGTCGACCACCGTCAACCCGACGGCCACCATGAACGCGGTGGTCACGGCCAACGCCGACCTGTTCACCTACAACAGCGGGTTCAACCAGGACATCGCCGTGTTCGTCGACGGAACCCTCCGGGCGTGGAAGGAGTCCGGTGGGTTCGCCGGGATCTTCAGCCCGAACGCGGCCACGGTCACCCTCACGATGCCTTTGGCGGCCGGGCCGCACACCATCGACATCCGGTGGAAGACGAACAAGCCCGACCCGGGCGGGAAGATCTCGGCCGGTGCCGGCCCCATCAACGGCGCCTTCTCACCCACCCGCCTCACCGCCCTGCTGGTTCCCATCCCGGCTTAGACCTCGGGCCGTTGGGCTGAGGGGCGTCGGCGTCGGTACCACCACAGCCCGGAGTCACCTCTGCATGGCGAAGAGTAGCATTGGCAGTGGACGGCCCAGCCGCCTCTGACGTTCGCGAGTGGTCATAAAGCCGCGAAAGGGACACAACCCACCATTTCCTACCGCGTAGCGCGAGAACTTTCGGGAAGATCCCCCTATGCGTGGTTTCAGCCCACCTCCACCAGTTAGGGTCTTCACCACTGACTGTGACGACATCGCGCCGTGGGCCGACGCGAGCGAGGAGACGAACGATGACCGTACAAGCAACCGTCGGTGGAGCCGTCCTCGGGACGAGTCTGGGCGCAGGTGTCGCCCGGGTCAGCGCCGCCAGCGTGGGACGCAGCCGGTTCAGCGCGGCCAGCGTCGGAGGCGCCCGCGAGCACGTGACCGGGTCGGGGAGGGTCGTTGCTCAAGCCGGCCAGGAGCTGGCCATGACGGGGTCCAGCCACACCGTGCTGATCCTGACGGCGGCGCTCATGGTGCTGGCCCTGGGCTGGCTGCTGAACGGTCTGGGCCGCCGGCATGCGACGCTCGGACTGGCCGGCCCGCACCCTGGCCGGCTGTCGCCCGCTTGACGGGCCCTGACGCCGGTCGGCCGGGCGGGGCGGCGGGCGGTTAGGGCAGCCCGTAGGTCTGCAACCTCCAGGCCAGGGCGGCCGCGGTCACCCCGACCACCGCAACCACCAGGGCCAGCGCGGCCCCGCCGCTCGTCCAGGTGAGCCACCCCTCCGTCGAGGTCTCCCGAGCCGACCAGCGACGACGGTTGGCTGCGAGGTGGAGGATTACGACGATCACGGCGCAGAGGAGGTAGCTGGCGGCCTGAAGGGCGGCAAGCACCTGGAGGCCCAGTGCCGGGCCGGGGTCTCGGACGAAGACGACCGCCGC
>JALZAH010000225.1 GCA_030948425.1 Actinomycetota bacterium | reverse complement strand
CCAGGGCCTGATCGCCACCGAAGTAACGGGAGGGGCCCCTGGTGCCCAGACCCATGGCGCCGGGGGCGCTGACCTCCACACCGGGGGCAAACGCCTCTACGGCGGCCACCACGGGCTCCCAGAGCCGGGCGTCCCTTACGGGATCGGCGGCAACGATCTCCACCTCCGGGCAGCGACCCTGGGCCTCCCGCCGGCGCAGCCCGGCAACGACGCCGGCGGCTCGAGCGGCCGGGGACACAGCCACCACCCGGTTGGCCACCACCACCGCCGCAGGGACTGTGGCGGTGACGCCGGCGGCCACCACCAGCCAATCCGGATACCACACCTCCAGGGTCCGCATGCCGGCGTCGGTCATGGATCAACCCACCAGAGAGGGAGATGCGGGGGCCACCTCGGGGACCATGGGAGCAACGGGGCTCACCGGCTCGGAGGCAACGCCCACCCTTCCGTTGGGGCCCGGCAACCAAAGCCACCGTCTTCGGCCGCTCGCGCCCGCTCTCCGGCCCGAGACCGTCACCTCCGCCCTCCGGGCCCGGAGCAGACCGTGACCGTCCTCCAGGCCCTCCCAGGCACCTCTGGTGACCGTCAGACGCAGGTCCACACCCTCAGGCCATCCGTTGCCGAGGACCACCAGGACCGCCTCTCGTTCCCTGGTTCGGGCTGTCAACCGGCGGGCATCGGCGGGACGGACCCGTCCTGGAGGGCGGACCACCACCACGTCCATGCTCTCGAGCAGGGCGGCGGTCACCACGGCCCACTGCTGGGCGGGCTGGGCCACGAGCACCAGGCGCTCAAGAACCACACCGAGCTGAGCAGCGGCGACCGGACCCATGGCCGGGACCCCGACGAGTGACACCCAGCGGCCGGCATGGGATGCGGCCGAGATCAGGGACAGGGCCAAGGTGATCTCGCCGGGGACGGGGCCGGCCCCGATCCCGACCGTGGTCCCCCGCCGGGGTCCCCCATGAGGCAACAGCGTGGCCAGGGCGTCGGGGACCTCCAACCGACGCTGCCGGTCGGCTTCGACCGGCAGCTTGGTCAACGCCCCCAGAGCCTGGGCGGGCAGCCCGGCGATCAGCGCGTCGCCACCGGTGCCGGTCACCGTCGGGCCGTTCACCGTCGACTCCGGTGGTCGAGGACGGTTGCCATGTCCATGGATGGAGAGTATCGAACGTACGTTCGATACTCAACCGAGGATGGGCCGCGCTCCGAACCACGATGGCGGTGGCGCACCTCCCGGTTCCAGCGGGGTCGGGGATCTCTGAGCCGGACGGGTCGCCCACTGCAGGCCGAACACCGACGCGTTGAAGTGAAGCTGGAGGGTGGGCGACGCCTACGGCCGGCCTCTGGTGACACCCTCGGCCAGAGCGGCCGTAGCCACGGCCGTGGCTACGTTCTCGGCCACGCCCGGCTCGAACACGCTGGGCACGACCTCCTCGGCGCTCAGCTGGGTCGAGGGCACGGCGTCGGCAATGGCTTCGGCGGCCGCCAGCTTCATCCCCTCGGTGATGCACGTGGCGCCAGCGTCGAGCGCCCCCCGGAAGATCCCCGGGAAACACAGCACGTTGTTGATCTGGTTGGGATAGTCGCTCCGCCCGGTGGCCATCACCGCGGCCAGACCCTCCGCCTCCTCGGGCAGGATCTCGGGGATCGGGTTGGACAGGGCGAAGACGATGGGACCCTCGGCCATCGTCTGGAGGTCCTCACGATGCAACAGGCCCGGTGCGCTGACCCCGACGAACACATCGGCGCCGACCAGCACATCGGCGAGGGTCCCGGAACGGTTCTCGGGGTTGGCGTGGTC
The DNA here is from genome assembly GCA_030948425.1 of Actinomycetota bacterium. Classification (GTDB taxonomy): domain Bacteria; phylum Actinomycetota; class Acidimicrobiia; order Acidimicrobiales; family Palsa-688; genus JALZAH01. The sequence goes on along the minus strand of JALZAH010000225.1, from coordinate 3,188 downwards.
GGCCAGCCACTGCTTCGAGGCGTCGAGCCCGTCCCTGCCGCGGTGGATGGCCCCCTTGCGATCGGCGGCAACGATGTCGCTCACCCCGGCATTCATCAGGATCTTGGTGATGGCCACCCCGGCTGCTCCCGCCCCGGAGAGCACGACGCGAAGGTCCTCCATGCGTTTGTTGACCAGCTTCAAGGCGTTGCGCAGGGCGGCCAGCACGACGACTGCGGTGCCGTGCTGGTCGTCGTGGAACACCGGGATGTCGAGCGTATCGATCAGGCGCTGCTCGATCTCGAAGCAGTGCGGAGCGGCGATGTCCTCGAGGTTGATGCCACCGAACATCGGCTCCAGGCGCTGCACGGTCTCCACCAGCTCGTCGGGACTGGACACCCGCAGGCACACGGGGACGGCGTCGACGCCGGCGAAGGACTTGAACAGCACGGCCTTACCCTCCATGACCGGCAGGGCCGCTTCCGGGCCGATGTCGCCGAGGCCCAGCACGGCGCTGCCATCGGTGACGACAGCCACCGTGTTGGCCTTCATGGTGTAGCGGTGCACCAACCTCGGTGTCTCGGCGATGGCCGTGCACACCCGGGCCACGCCGGGCGTGTAGGCCATGGCCAGGTCGTCGCGGTCACGCAGTCCGCTACGCCCATCGATGGACAGCTTGCCCTGTTCGTGCAGTCCGAAGGTGCGATCCTCAACATCGAGCACGTCGACGCCATCAACCCGGCGGGTGGCCCCGACGACCTCTGTCATCTGTTCCTCCGACGGGCAGAAGATGACGACGTCGCGGGTGACCGTCGCTCCGTCAGTGGCCACGATGTCGATGCCCACCGTGCTTCCGCCTGCGGCACCGATGGCGGTGGCCAACAGCCCGAGGATGCCCGGACGGTTGCGAAGTTGCACCCGGATGCGGACCGAAAAAGCGGCGAGGGGCGTGGCCATGCCAGAGCGTACCGATTGCGGAGACGTGCGATTCAGGGGTGTCACCATCAAGGGTTCCTTGCCGATGTGGCACCGGGCACATAGCTTGGGACCCAAGAGGGGGCGTTCGGGTCGAGGTTGGCCGAGTCTCGGGGGGGACGAAGGCCACCTCGGTCCGAACGGTTTCCCGCCCCACTGTTCAGGAGCCGTCAGCGATGATGCGCTCGAAGAGGGGTAACGCCCGGCGAACGATCTCTCGTTCCTCTTCGCTCAAGCTCTGCAATCGCTCGGCCAGGTAGGCGTCACGCCGGCTCCGGGTCTCGGCCACCACGGCCTCACCGGCCGGGGTGATCTCCAGCCTGGAGACACGGCGGTCCGTGGCGTCGTGGCGACGGCACACGAAGCCCCGCTCCTCGAGGCGGGCCACGATGCGCGTCATCGACGGCGGGGCGATCCGCTCGGTGGCCGCCAGCTCCCCCAGGGACGCGTCACCGGCCAGGTAGATCGATGCCAGAGCTGACATCTGGGAGGCGGTGACGTCGCCCACCGACTGCTGGCGCAACCTCCGCGACATGCGCAAGATGACCAGTCGGAGGTGGCTGGACAGCGAGGGAGGCTCATCGATGACCGGACTGCGGCTCCCTCTCTGCCCTGTCGAGGTGACATCCATCACGCCATGCTAGCCGACCCTTAGCGTGGCGAAACATCGCTTGGCGGTCAGGGTCCGTTCCCCTCCGGGACAGAGGTCGTGTCAGGATGATCGCCGTGGCCATGCGCGAGGACTGCCGGCACTTTCAGAGCCGGACCTATGACACCGGTGAGGTGGCACGCTTCTGCGTGCTCAACCTGGCACCCGAGGCGCCCTGGCGCTGCCCTGAGAACTGCCCCCGCTACCAGCGCGACATCATCGACGCCACCTTCGTGACCGGTTCCTTGGTCCGCCCCGCCGTGGAGCCCGAGCCCGACGACCCCCCTGGTGACATCGCCGCCATCCTCGACCGTGCCGATGCCATCGTCACGGCCGCCGGTCCCGAGATCTTGGGCGAGATCGAGGCCCAGCGGGCCAGCCGGCGTTGGTGGCAGATCTGGAAGCGGAAAGACGATGGCGGTGGTTTCCACTTGAGCAACCGCTGAACTGCGTGGTGTCCGTGAAGCGGCCTGGCGGTCCACGCCGTCGCGTCGTGGTGGCTCTGGCGGCGGCCGTCATGTTGTCGACCGTCGCCTGCGGGACCAACGGTGGGATCACCTCGCACCACGACGGGTCTTCGTCGAGCGCACCGGCGTCTTCAGCGCCTCCCGCCGGGGGCGTTTCGACGCCCTATCACTGGGTGCTCGACCGGGCGGCCAGCCTGGGCATCGGTGGAGGTCCGACCACGTCGCTGGCCAGCGTCCTCGCCCCGACGCCGTCAACCGGCGCGCTCTGGCAGATCGCCGGCACGACCACCAACGCCGACGGCACCACGACGGCAACGATCTGGACGTCGCCTGACGCCACCGCCTGGACCGCCGCCCCGCTGAGCTTGCCGGGCGCCAACAGCCAGGCTCGGGCGGCGACAACCTTGGGGGCCAAGACCGTCGTCGTTGGTTCGGCGGGCACCGGCAAGACCCAACGGGCTGCGGTGTGGCTGTCCTCGGCCCCGGGAGCGGCGTTTCGCCAGATCGATGCCGCCGCGTTCGCTCCCTCGACCACGACATCGGGGAGCGTCAACCACCCCACCGGCGGTGACGCCAATGGCCGGGCAGATGGGGGCGTCACCATGAATGTGGTCGCCGCCGGAGGCCTGGGGATCTTCGCGTCGGGCCCAGTCGACGGCGAGGATGCACTGTGGTACTCGACCGACGGCCTCCACTGGACCCGGCTCAAAGGGGCCGAACAGGTCATCGATGCGGCAACCAACCCACACGTCAACGCCCTTTTGGTCGGCGCCAACGGCGTCTACGCCGCCGGGTCGGTGACCAACGGATCCGCCACGGACGCCTCGGTGTGGAGCTCGACCGACGGGATCACCTGGTCGCAGGTCCGCACCGCCCAGGCCGCCTTCACCGGCGACGGGGACCACACCATCAACGGGCTGGCCAGCATCGGGACCGGGTTCGTGGCCGTGGGCGACGTCCATTCCGGCCAGTCACGGTCACCGGCGTCGTGGGTCTCACCGGACGGACACAGCTGGAGTGAGGCGTCCCAGTCGTTTCCCCTCAGCGAGGGCCCACGCTCCGACAGCAGCGGCGCCACGGTCAACGCCGTGGCCACCGATACGACCGATACGACCGCG
>JALZAH010000220.1 GCA_030948425.1 Actinomycetota bacterium | reverse complement strand
GCCTGGCGCTGCGCCACGTGGCGGAGATGGAGGCGCGGGTAGGGGCCATCGTCGCCGAGCGTCGTCGCCTGCTCGGCCGCCTCGATGGACTGGGCATGACCACGTGGCCGTCGCAGGCCAACTTCATCCTGTTCCGCCCCCCCGGGGGCCGAGGACGGGAGGTGTGGCAGGGGCTGGTCGAGCGTTCGGTCCTGGTCCGTGACACGTCATCGTGGCCGGGTCTGGAAGGTTGCCTGCGGGTGACCATAGGAACACCCGAGGAGAACGATCGTTTCCTCGCAGCCCTCGGAGGGGTGATGGCATGAGCGAACCCACAGATGGACGCCGGATGGCGCGCCGGAGCCGGACCACCAAGGAGACCTCGATCGACATCAGCGTCGATCTCGACGGTAGTGGCCCGGTGGAGGTGGAGACAGGTCTGCCGTTCTTCGACCACATGGTCTCCCAGCTCGGTCGCCACAGCGGCTGGGCGCTCAGCGTGAAGGCCCGAGGTGACCTCCAGGTAGACGCCCACCACACGGTCGAGGATGTGGGCATCACCCTGGGCGAGACGGTCCGCGAGGCTCTCGGTGACAAGGCCGGTGTCCGGCGTTTCGCCTCGATCCGCGTGCCGCTCGACGAGGCGTTGATCGACGTCGCCGTTGACCTCTCCGGGCGTCCCTTCCTCGTCTACGAGCTGGACCCGGGCGCTGGCGGAGAGGCGTTCCCCATCGGCAACCCGCCGTTTGACCCGCAGCTGGCCGAGGAGTTCTGGCGGGCGTTCATCACCGCTGCGGCCATCACGCTGCACCTGCGGATGATCTCCGGCCGCAACGCCCATCACATTCTCGAAGCCAGCTTCAAGGGGGTGGCCCGGGCTCTGCGCGATGCCGTGCGCGTCGAGGGTGTCGGGGTCCCCTCCACCAAGGGAGCTCTGTGAGTGGCGGGGGAGACGAGCCGGCGATCGCCGTCCTTGACTACGGCATCGGCAATCTGCGCTCCGCAGAGAAGGCCCTTCAGCATTGCGGGGCGGATGCCCGCTTGGTGAGCGATCCCGAGGTGGCCCGGCGCTCGCCGGCTGTCGTGCTTCCTGGTGTCGGTGCCTTCGGTCGTTGCATGGAAGCCCTCGAGGCCAGCGGTCTGGACCGGGTGGCCAGGGAGGCGGCATCCGACGGGCGTCCGTTCCTGGGTATCTGCGTCGGCATGCAGTTGCTCTACGAGGGCTCCGCAGAGTCGCCTGCGGTGGCCGGGCTCGGGATCCTCGACGGCATCATCGGACGCATCCCCGAGGGACTCGTGTGTCCGCAGATGCAATGGAATCGCGTCGACCCTTGCACCGATGACGTGGCCATGCTGGCCGGACTTGGAGCCCAACCGTGGATGTACTTCGTCCACTCCTATGCCGCACCCGACGGTCCAGACGTGGTCGCCACCTGCGACTACGGTGGACCCGTGGTCGCGGCGGTGAGCCGCGGCGCAATGTGGGCCACCCAGTTCCACCCGGAGAAGTCCGGGCTCGCCGGGCTCGCTCTGCTGGCCAACTTCGTGGCCGCCACCCACCCGGTCCCGGCGGACCGTCACTGATGGACCTCTTCGCTGCCATCGACCTGCGCGGGGGGCGCTGCGTCCGCCTGGTAGAAGGCGACTTCGGTCGCGAGACGGCCTACGACGGCGACCCTGTGGCCATGGCCCGCTCCTTCGCCGCGGCCGGGGCGCCGTGGCTCCACATCGTGGATCTCGACGCCGCCCGCTCCGGCCATCCCACGAACCGGGCGATCATCGTGGCGATGGCGGCGGCGGTCACCGTCCCTGTGCAGGCGGGGGGTGGCGTCCGCAGCATCGCCGACGCCCACGCCCTCCTGTCGGCCGGGGTGACGCGCGTCGTGGTCGGTACCGCGGCGGTCGAGCGCCCAGAGTTGGTCGACGAGATCGCCCGACGGTGGCCGGGTCGGGTCGCCGTGGGGCTCGATCACCGCGACGGTGAGGTCCGTCTACGGGGCTGGCTCGCCAATGGCGGCCGTCGGGTCGCCGACATGGTTCCCTCCGCCGTCGCCTCGGGGGCGGCGGCCGTCATCGTCACCGATATCAGTCGCGACGGCCGCCTGGGAGGGCCAGATGTTGTCGGCCTTGCCGGCCTGCTGGAGGTCACCGGCGCGCCCCTGGTGGCCTCGGGCGGGGTCAGCTCCCTTGACGACCTGCGGGTGCTGGCCGGCGTACGAGCTCACGGACGTGGCTTGGAGGGCGCCATCGTCGGCAAGGCTCTCCATGAGGGGACCTTCGACGTGGCCAGCGCGGTGGCGGCCTGCCGAGCCTTGTCCGGGGGGTCCGTGGCATGAAGACGGTCCGGGTCATCCCCTGCCTCGACGTCGATGCCGGGCGGGTGGTCAAAGGCGTTCGCTTCGCCAACCTGCGCGATGCCGGTGACCCCGTCGAGTTGGCCGCCCGGTACGACGCTGAGGGCGCCGACGAGATCGTCTTCTACGACATCACGGCGTCGGCGGAAGGTCGCGACACGATGATCGAGGTGGTGGCCCGGACAGCCGAGGGGGTGTTCATACCCCTCACCGTCGGCGGCGGCATCAACACGCTCGCCGACGCCCGTCGCCTGCTCAGGACCGGCGCCGACAAGGTCAGCGTCAACAGCGCGGCGGTGGCCCGCCCGGAGCTGATCTCGGAGGTCTCCGACACCTTCGGAGCCCAGTGCGTGGTGGTAGGCGTGGACGTCAGGCGCACGACCGTTGGCTTCGAGGTCCACACCCACGGCGGTCGACGCCCAACCGGCCTCGAGGCCCTGGCCTGGGTGGTGGAGTGCCAACGGAGGGGGGCCGGGGAGCTGGTGTTGAACTCGATGGACCGGGACGGGACCCGGAGCGGCTTCGACCTGGAGCTGACCAGGACGGTGGTCGACCTGGTCAGCATCCCGGTGGTGGCCAGTGGTGGGGTCGGCTCCCTCGACGACCTGGTCGCCGGTGCCGTCGACGGCCGGGCCGACGCCGTGCTCGCGGCGTCGATCTTCCACTTCGGCGAGTCCACGGTGGCTCAGGCCAAGGAACACCTGCGGTCCGCAGGTGTCTCCGTGCGGCCGAGCCCGGAGCGGGGGAGCGGACCCGCCGACGTGAGCTCCGAAGGACTCAGAGACATGCGGGGGTGCAGCGGAACGTGAGTGATCAACCGCCCTCCGGGTGGCCCGGGCCGGGGTGGTGCCCGCCCGCCGCGTCGTGGCCTCCTCCCGCTCCGCCTCCCGACGGTTCCGGGTGGCCACCGTCGAGACCCACTGAACCGCCGCCACCCGGCGTCCCCGGCCGGGAGCAACCCGGTTGGGGCCAACCCTCGGCGTGGGGCCAACCCCCGGCGTGGGGCCAGCAGCAGCCAGACTGGGGCCAGCAACCCCCGGCGTGGGGCCAGCCCGCACCGCCGGGCGTCGTCGATCCCCGAGCTCGCGCTGCCGTGGTTGTGGGCGTCATCGGCCTGTTCATCGCCGTGGTCCCGTCGGTGATCGCCCTGTCCATGGCCCGTGGTGTGAAGCGCCAGGCGTCGTCCGCCGGAGCCAACTCGGCTACCGTGGCGGCCGCCGGCCGGGCCAAGGTCCTCGGCATCGTCGGGTTGTTCACCTCCATCCTCTTCACGGTGTTCGCCGTGGCGGTCGCCGTCGGCGCCAGCACGGCGGTGGCCAGCACCGACTACACCCGCCTGCAACCCGGTGACTGCTTCAACCGGACGCCGACCGGACCGACGGTGTCGATCCAGAAGGCGTCGTGCGCGAAGGCCCACAACGCCCAGGCCGTCGGCCGGGTGATCGCCCCAGGCGGTGGCGACTGGCCGGGGCCGGCCGGGTGCTCCATCATCGTGGCGTCGACGTGCGTCGACGATGCCCAGGCGTACGTGCAGGGCGGCGTCGGCTCCAATGTCATCGTCACCTACATCTATCCCGAACGCCAGGCGTGGAATGGCGGAAGCCGGGTCATCGTGTGCGATGTGCGAACCGCAGACGGCGCCAAGGTCATTGGATCGATCGGTGGGGGAACGACCACTGCGTGAACGCCAGGCCGAGCCACGGTGCGAGCAGGTGCCCGCCCAGCGGCTGGGTGACGGTAGGGTGTTCACGAGTCAATCGGCGTCAAAGCAACAGACTGGCCGGCGGCGAGCGATCCCCGAGACAGGAGGTACGCAGTGCCGGCGTTGCGATCCAGAACCACCACCCACGGCCGCAACATGGCGGGAGCACGGGCGTTGTGGCGGGCTACGGGGATGACCGATGACGACTTCGACAAGCCGATCGTGGCCATCGCCAACAGCTTCACCCAGTTCGTCCCCGGGCACGTCCACCTGCGCAACGCGACTACCACCTCGAGGACGTCCATCGCGCCGGCGGAGTGCCCGCCATCATGGGTGAGCTGCACCGGGCCGGCCTCTTCGACGGATCCGTGCACTCGGTGCACGCCCCCGACCTCGATCGCTGGTTGGCCGCCTGGGACGTGCGCGCCGAGGATCCGTCCGCTACGGCCGTCGAGCTGATCCACGCCGCCCCCGGCGGTGTGCGCACGACCGAGGCGTTCGGCTCCACCAACCGCTGGGACAGTCTCGACCTCGACGCCAAGGGGGGCTGCATCCGGTCCGTGGAAAGCGCCTACAGCGCCGATGGGGGTCTGGCGGTGCTCAGGGGAAACCTCTCCGTGGACGGTTGTGTTGTCAAGACCGCCGGCGTCGACGAGGCCATCTTGACCTTCCGGGGCCCGGCCAAGGTCGCCGAGTCACAGGAAGACGCAGTGAGTGCCGTGCTGGCCGGCGAGATCGTCGCCGGCGACGTGGTCGTCATCCGCTACGAGGGCCCTCGTGGCGGACCGGGCATGCAGGAGATGCTCTATCCGACCAGCTTCCTCAAGGGACGGGGTCTGGGCAAGGTCTGCGCCCTGATCACCGACGGGCGATTCTCTGGCGGTACCAGCGGGCTGTCCATCGGCCACATCTCGCCAGAGGCGGCGGCCGGGGGGACGATCGGCCTGGTGGAGAACGGCGACATGATCACCATCGACATCCCGCAACGGTCCATAACCCTCGACGTCGACGAGTCGACCCTGGACCTGCGCCGGGTGGCCCAGGACGCCCGCGGGTGGCAACCAGCCAAGCGGGATCGCCCGATCTCGACGTCCCTGGCCGTTTTTGCCCGTCTGGCACTCTCGGCCGACAAGGGCGCAGCCCGGGATCTGGGCTTGCTCGACCGGTAGCCACGGACGGCGGACCCGAGCTGAAGAGCTCAGCGCTGCCGCTTGGTGATCCGGTGGCCCGGTACCACGCTGCCCCGAGCCCGTTCCTGGGCCTCCCGTCGCTCTTCGCGCCTGCGCCGGATCCGGCGCAGCCCCGCCGGCGAGAGCGTGATGAGCACGGCGAGGGCGACGGCTCCGGCCACCCACAGGATCGTGGCCGTCACCGGCCGGTGCACCACCTCGAGGGAAAATCCGGGTCCGACAGCGCGCAGGTGGCGGTACTCGGTGGTGGTGGCGGTCTCGCTGTCGGCCTTGGCCATCGTCGGCTGCAGGGCCTCGGTGACGGCGACAACACGACCGTTTCGGAAGGCGGTGACGGCGAGTTGCGTGGCGCCCGCCGTCTTGGTGGTGCCGCCGTAGAGCGAACCGGTCGAGCCGGCCACCCCCGGCACGGCAAAGGTCGACAGGCGAGGCAGTGAGCTCGACGCCAAGGCCTGAGCCGACAGGTTGGTGGACACCACCTGAGCCTCCAGTCGCTTGGCCACGTCTGTGCTGGGGGCCAGGAAGGTCACCGTCTCGAGAGCAATGTTCGCCGAGGCTCCGGTCCAGGCCACCAGGTAAGCGCCGCTGCGCTTCGGCGATGTCCGCCCGGCGGTCTTCAGGACGCTGAGGCCGGTGC
>JALZAH010000008.1 GCA_030948425.1 Actinomycetota bacterium | reverse complement strand
ATCTGGGCACGGCGGGCGTTCTCGGTGAACGTCCGTGAGCTACGAGTGCCTGTCTTCGGAGGAGAAGTTGCTTGCATGAGCTAAATCTAGCACATTCAAGCAGTTCGATCCCTGCTGTCATTGTCGTTGGGTATCTCGCCGGCGGCTTCGTCACGGCTGTCGTCCTCGGCGCGGGGCAAGCGCCGCCGTCTTCAGCTGCGGCGCGAACAAGTGACGGTCGAGCCGTCGCCTGTTCTGATCCCCCGTCCTGGCCAGGGCCTCGCCACCTCCCCGTTGCTCTCGAGGAACGAGATCCTGACCGCAGCACGTGTCGTGGCTGGCCAGACGTTCATGGCGAAGGTGATCGAGCTCAGAGCCGGCGCCCCGTCGTCGATGGCCAGGACATCTCCTACCCGACCGACAGCGTCTGTTGGCAAAGGGTGGTGTCGAAATGGTCGCCACATCGCAAGAGCTGAATGGGCCGAGGGCTGGCGGCGCGAACAGGAGTCGGAACCGGGTTCGGGCGTCAGCGAGCCATGGCGGCGGGGGCCTGGTCCGCCGCCGGAACCACGACGAAAAAACAGGTGCAGGCACACTCGGGAGGTTCTCAGGCGCAGTGTGTCCCTGCACAAGGCGGATACTGGGCAATCGCCAAGGCATGCCCGAGGTTCGCCTCGCGGCGAAGTGTGCGGCTCCGACGGTTGAATCAGCGTCGCATGGGTACAGAGCCTGTTCTGAATGATTCTTTGGTAAGTGGAAGGTGGTTGACGTGATGGGAAAATCCAAGGAGGAGCCACTCCGCAACGTCATAGGGTCCGAGGGGAAGACCAATGTTGCAATACGGGACAAGCTCCGACGGTTCGTGGGTCGGGTCACAGGTCGCAAGGCGAAGTAGTCGATTCTCCAGACCACGTTGGGCTCAGGACCGACGACGGTAGTCATTTGAGCGACCCGAAATGATTGGGCCGACGTCGTGGCTGAAGCACCCGGACCAACGCAGGAGTAGGCGTTAGGAGACGCGAACCGCCTGCACAATGAGTTCGACGCTGAGCCTCTTGCCGACGAGAAGACCTCCTGTCTCGAGGACCTCGTTCCAGCTGACTCCCCACTCGTCGCGGTCGATCTCCGTCGACGCCGAGAACCCGGCCCGCTGCTCGCCCGCGGGCGTCAGGACGATTCCGTCGAAATCGACGTCGAGACCGACCGGCCGCGTGACGCCGTGGAGCGTGAGATCCCCAGCCACCTTCCAGATCTCGTCGGTGAGCGACTCGATGCGGGTACTGGCGAACATCACGGTGGGGTAACGCTCGACGTCGAGAAAGTCGGGACTGCGGAGGTGGGCATCCCTCCTGGGGTTGTCCGTGATCACGCTTTCGGCATCGATGGTGATGCTCACCGACGACTCCTCGGGGACATCGGCGATCCGCAGCAACCCCGAAAAGTCGGTAAAGCGACCACGGATCTTGGTGATGGTGAGGAACCGGGCCACGAACTCCACGCTCGAGTGCGCGGGATCGATCTCATAGGTTCCGGCCTCGGGAATCTCCCCGCCTCCGTAGGGCCGGGTGGCGGAGGCGACCACGTGGCTGACGGGCAGAGGGACAGCCCGTTCGATGCGTTGCAGCAGGTCCTGGCCGAGGCGCTGGGCGCCCAGCGGCGGCGTGCACAGCACGATGCCGACGAAGGTGTCGGGCTCTCGCAGCAAGGCGTCAGCGAGGGCGCTGACCGGGTTGAGCTCGCCCACCTCGCCGGTCACGTCGAGCCCCCTGGCGCGAAACCGCTCGAGGGCATTGTCGAGGCGTTCCTGAGCCCGTGCCTCGTCGGCATGTTCGGTCCAGGTCCAGGTCCGGCCCGGGTGCGACGCTGGGCTCAGGATGTGGTAGCTGCACGGGCCTGCGTTCCCAAGCTCCTGCATGTACGCCAGAAGCTTGTGACTTTCCAGAGTCTGATCACACACCACCAGGTATCGAGCCATTGGGTGATCCTTCCAGGCCGCCGGGAAACGAGCTTGGCGGCCGACGTCGAGGGCGAAGGTGACCCGATCTGCCGGGGACGTGAAGCCGGCTGCGCCGACTCGTAGCTGTTGGCAGCTCCTGCTGCGACGAGTAGTCGTGCACAACAATCCTCCCAGGCGGGGGACACCACCTCGGGATTCTATGGACTTCTCGACGTCTACGATCGCCGCACTCACCCATGATGTTCGGTTGATCCTGGCGGGGTCGTCGTGCTCCTCGACCGGCTTTGAGGCATCGGGAGCTGCTCTTCGCGTAGGTGAACAGCGTGGGCGTGTCGCTGATGTGAGCATGTGCTGTTTGTGCGCTGGCTGCGCTCGGTGACGTCCGGTCGGGGGGTGGGATGGGTTTGACGATGCCTGTGACTGGCGCGTCGACCTCTCTTTCGAGTGGTCGCCATCGAGGGGTCTCCGGGGAGCGCGATGATGCCGGTATGGGCATCAGGGTCGCATTCCTGCTCATCGGCTGCCCGGTGATCATCACCATCGACGCCTGGCGCTTTCCGGTTCGAGCCTGGCGGGTGGCCGGAAGCCGACGGTGGCTGTGGCAGACCCTTCCTATCTCGCTGGTGGGCATCGCCTTCCTGCCGTTCGGCGTTTGGTGGTTCCGCGTGGTGGTCTTGGCCGCCGACGCAAGCTGTGTTGCCTATGCCGTCAGGGTGAGGCCGATGCTTCGCCTGGCCCGCGTCCTCGACGACGACGTGCAGCCCGACCACCACGACGGAGCTGCCACATCGATCTACAGGATCGAGGCTCATCCGGCTGATCGCTCTCTGAAGTCGAGAATGATGTCGTCTCTCGATCTCTTCGGGTTTCTCGCCGATTCCGACCGCCGTCAGGCGCGTGTCGTCGCGGTCAATGGACGCGGCGAAGAGCGCGTGCTCTTTGTCAAGGCAACGTGGGAGGAGGCCCTCGAAGCGAGGGATCGAGTCCACGACGACCTCCTTCGGTTGAGCCTCGAGCGGTGGAGGGGGCGGTATGGCGTGCCCGGCGACTTCCTCGACTAGGACAGCCTCTCGAGGTTGGAGGACGAGCACCGTGGGAGTGTCTTCGTCTTGTCCGACGTCGAGCAGACGACCTCAGGGACCGGCGCCGAGTGACCGTCTGTCATGGTGATCCGTCCTCACCGCCTCTTCGCCCACCTCGCTCGCCGAGGTCGGGACATATCATCATGATGGCGACCGGCGGGCCGTACGACGGCTAAGGCTTCCCTCCCGGGGCGCCGGGCGAGTCGCCTGCATCTTGACCACACAGAGTTGGTTCAACCGCTTCCACGAGGGCGATCTCGTGTCGAAATACGACGACATGAGGGCCGCGACAGGCGCGTCGTCCTCTGACAATTGCTCCGGCCGGTCCGGTTCCACAGGCCGGTGCTCGGCGAGGGCCACCATGGTGTCGGCAAGCTCTTCGAGCCGAGGGTCCGCCGGATCCCAGTCCAATGCCCGGTCGCATGCCAGGTAGAGCTCTCGGAATTGCGGGTCGTCGAGAGCCGACCGCTTCTGCGTGACCCACTCCAATGCCCGGTGCGGTGAGCCGGCCATCAACAGGATCCAGCCGTCCCGCTCCATCGCCACGGTCTGTGGGCTGACTCCGATCGAGCGGAGCTCGTCGAGGAGGTCGACAGCCTCGGCCGGGAGAAAGAGGCTGTCACCCCGGTCGAGTTGGGTTATGCGGTGTCGCTGACGCTTGAGATCGCGGATCCTCTTGGCCAATGCCTCGTCGATCTCGGCGATGGCGTCGGAGAACTGCGTGGGCTCGGCCTTGAGAACCTCTTCGATCCGCGCCAGAGGCACGGCAGCGTCGGACAGGGTCTTGATACGGATCAGGTCAACCACAGCATCGGCGTCGTAGCGTCGATATCCCGAACTGTCGCGTGCCGGTTCGGGCAGGAGCCCAACCTTGTGGTAATGCCGAACAGCGCGCACTGTCACGCCGACGTAGTTCGCCAGCTGGCCTATCGTGAGCATCGGCGACCTGCCTGGTTGGACGTGATCGCATGTGAGGGGCGTTTACCGTATCCACCACAGCAGCTCACCGCGAGGCGCCCCGGTCGAACGCCACTCGTGCCCAGAGGAACCCGACCAGCGCGATGCCGGCGCACCAGGCGACCGCCATGATGGCGCTGTTGGCGATCGGGCCGCCCAGGAGCAGCCCTCGCAGGGTCGTGATGAGAGGGGTGAAGGGCTGGTACTCGGCGAACCAGCGCACCCCGGCCGGCATCGATGCCGTGGGGACGAAGGCACTGCTGATGAATGGCAGCAACAGGATGAGCAGCGGCGTGTTGCTCGCCCCCTCGGGGGTCTTCGCCACGATGCCGAGGGCGAGCGCCAGCCAGGTGAGCGCGACGGTGAGCATGACCACGATGCCCATCGCCGAGATCCACTCGACGGGTCCGGCGGTGGGCCGGAACCCCATGATCAGCGCAACGC
>JALZAH010000206.1 GCA_030948425.1 Actinomycetota bacterium | reverse complement strand
CAACTGGCGGATGGCAACCGGTCGCAGAGCCACGGTCCGGTCGACCGGGGACAGCAGCACGTGGCGCACATCGGCGGCCTCGATGACCAGCGGCCCCCCCCGCCCGCCGGAGCGCAGGCCGATGGCCAGGCACACCCCGATCACGGCACCGACGATCTGCGGGCCGTGTCCTGCCACGCGCGCCACGGTGGCATGATCGACCCGGGTGTCACCGGTGACTCCGGAGAGCAGCCAGACGGCCACCCCGAGGAGGACAGCGGTGATGTAGACCTTGTAGAGGGCGTCGAAGGGATCGAAGTCCTCGGTCCGGCGCCGGCGACGGGCCCGGCGCAGGTCAACCAGGGCGACCCGAGCGGCGTCACTCTCCAGGTCTTCGTCCACGACCATGACCGTATCGGGGTGCATGGCGAAGCAGCGACGGTTGACTAGAGTTTTTCATCCCCCGGAAACCACCATCGACTCGGGGGACCCTCCTCCGGGGGGGTCGGCGGACGCTCGGTGGGCGGCGCATGGGCAGCGGGTTGGCGACGTTGCTGCTGGCCGTCTCGTTGCCCACCGCTCACGCCTCGACGGTCACTTCGACCACCCCGGTGACGCCCGCTCCGTCGGTCCCTGCCCCCCCACCGCTTCCTCAACCGGCCGCCACCCCGGCACCGGTACCTGTCCCGGGGGCGGTCCCTCCTCCGGCGCCGTTGCCGGCCTCCCAGGCCTCCGTGCTGATCGACACCGCCACCGGCCGGATCCTCGAGCAGACCAACGACCACCAGCCCCTGTCTCCGGCCAGCCTCACCAAGATGCTCACCGCGCTGGTGGCCACCGACTACCTCCCGTCGGGGACGCAGATCCCGATCAGTTCCCGGGCTGAGAACGTGGAGCCCGACAAGCTCGGGATGAAGGCCGGTGAGCTGTGGCCCCTCGATGAGGTGATTCAGGCACTGCTCATCATCTCAGCCAATGATGCCGCCTACGCCCTGGCCGAGACGATCGGCGCAACGGCCGAGAACTTCGATCCTGTCCTCCAGGACGCGGCCGCTCAGATCGGCATGGTGGACAGTCCCGTCTTCCACGATCCCGCCGGCCTCGATGACGACCACGGCATCGACGGTGGCAACCTGGTCAGCGCCCGTGACCTGGCCATCGCCGGCCGTGACCTGCTGTCGGTGCCCCGCCTGGCCCAGATCGTCGCTGAGCCCGCGCTCCGATACACCGGGCCGAACCGCACGGTGTACGACCTGACCAGCCACAACAAGGCATTCTTGGGCAGCTACGTCGGCAGCGTCGGGATCAAGACCGGTTTCACCGACAAGGCCGGGGTCTGCCTTGCCGCCGCCGCCACGCGCAGCGGACGGACGATGCTGGCCGTCGTCCTGCATGGCGTCAACCCCGATCAGACAGCGAAGGTGCTGCTCGATCGGGGCTTCGCCACACCGGTGGCCGCCGAGCCCGCCGCTGACGCCCTTCCACCAGTCCGCCTTCCCGAGGTAGGTGCACCCGCCCCGAGCCCGACAACCACTGCCGTCGTCCCGGCAACGACGGGTGCCTCCGCCAACGTGGCCCACCACGTGGCCTCCGCCCACGGAGGGCTCCTCGCCGACCTCGGTCCCTCGAGAGGGCCGGCCGTGGGCTCGTTGTGGGCTGCTGGCACCACCGCCGTGGTCCTCTTCGCTGTCGCCCTGGTCACCCTCCGGCGGATCCGGGCCCAGCGTCGGCCGCTGACCCACGGTCGCCGGCGCTGAAGGCCGGCGGCGTCCCGAACAGTCCTCGACCGGTCATGCTGAGCACCAGCGCACCGTCGGCGTTGCGAGCCTCCCACTCCAAGACGATGGTGCCCCGGCCCTTGGTCGTCGCCGACACACGAGCGTCGACAACCTTGACCATGGCCGTGATCACCTGGTCGGGACGGACGGGCTTGAGCCAGCGAAGGTTCTCGATACCGGGGGAGCCGCGCGAGTCGCTATCGGCCAGCATGGCGTCGACGTAGAGCCGCATCACCGACGCCGCCGTCTGCCAGCCACTGGCGATCAGGCCTCCGAAAGGCCCCGACGCCGCCCCCTCGGGGTCCGTGTGGAACGGTTGGGGGTCATAGCGGGAAGCGAACGCCACGATGTCCTCGGTCGAGAGGGTGAAGCTACCGAGAGCCACCTCGGTACCGACCGGGAAGTCGGCGAAGGTGCGCAGTGCCGCTCCCGCACCCGGGGTCGCTTCATCCACCGGAGACGTCCTGGGGCCGGCTGGAACCAGCCGAGATGAACGGCATCATGGCTCGCAGCTCGGCACCCACCTTCTCCACCGGATGAGCTCGGCCGGCCTCGGCCAGCTCCTGGTACCTGACCAGCCCGTCCTTGTTCTCTTTGATCCACTCCTCGGCGAACTGGCCCGAGCGAATCTCGGCGAGGATCTTGCGCATCTCCGCCTTGGTGGCGTCGTTGATGATCCGGGGGCCACGAGTCAGATCCCCGTACTCGGCGGTGGTCGAGATCGAGTAGCGCATGCCGGCGATCCCGTTCTCATACATCAGGTCCACGATCAGCTTCACCTCGTGGAGGCACTCGAAGTACGCTGACTCCGGTTGGTAACCGGCCTCCACCAGCGTCTCGAAGCCGGCCTGGATGAGAGCGGTCAGGCCACCGCAGAGAACGACCTGCTCGCCGAAGAGGTCGGTCTCGGTCTCCTCCGCGAAGGTGGTCTCGAGGACCCCGGCGCGCGTGGCGCCGATGGCGTTGGCGTAGGACAGGGCCAGCTCCTTCGCCTGTCCCGACGCATCGGCTTCCACCGCGATCAGAGCCGGAACCCCACCACCGCCCTCGTAGGTGCGCCGGACCAGATGACCTGGTCCCTTGGGCGCAACCATGGCCACATCGACACCGGGGGGAGCGTCGATGAGCCCGAAGCGAACGTTGAAACCGTGGGCGAAGAACAAGGCGTCGCCCGGCTCCAGGTGGGGTTGGATAAACGCCCGATAGATGGCCTGCTGCTCGGTATCGGGAGCCAGGATCATGATCAGGTCGGCCTCGGTGGCCGCCTGGTCGATCGACGTCACGGCTAGGCCGGCAGCCATGGCTTTGGCCTCGGAGGACGAACCCGGTCGCAGGGCGACGCGCACGTCGACGCCCGAGTCGCGGAGGTTGAGGGCATGGGCATGGCCTTGCGACCCATAGCCGACGATGGCCACCTTGCGATCGGCGATCAGGGCAGGGTCCGCATCGCTCTCGTAGTACACCTTTGCTGCCATCGTCAGCTCGCCTTTCGGTTGACCTCGCGCAGGCGCGATCCTGCCTGCCGGTCGAGTTTGGGCAACGCCACCCTTCCGGTGCGTTGCAGTTCGGTGATCCCGTAGGGTCGCACGAGATCCTCGAAGTCGTCGAGTCTGGCCGGGTCACCGGCCAACATCACCGTCAAGGCGTCCAGTCCGACATCGACGATCCGACCCTCGAAGAGGCCCACCAGCTCGATGACCTGACCCCGGTGCTCGGGCTGGGCCCGCACGGTAGCGAGCAGCAGTTCCCTCTCGACGGCATCGGTGCCGAGCTCGGTGATCTTTACCACGTCGACCAACTTGAACAGTTGCTTGGTGATCTGCTCGACCGAGGTCTGGGCCACGTCAATGACGATGGTGATCCGGCTCATCTGGGGGTCGTCGGTCGGGGCCACGGCCAGGGAGATGATGTTGAAGCCCCGACGGGCGAACAGGCCGGCGACCCGGGCCAGGACCCCCGAACGGTTCTGGACGAGCACTGACAGGGTCTGGTGGGTGGAGACACTCACTGGATGACCTCACGGTCGTCGCCGCCCTGCGCGGGATGAACGACAACGTCGCTGTTGGATGCCCCGGCCGGAACCATGGGGAAGACCTTCTCCCGGGCATCGGTGCGAAAGTCGATGACCACGGGACGGTCGTCGATGGCGTTGGCCTTCTCGATCGTCGGCGCCACCTCTTCAGGGGAATCCACCCGGAAGGCGGCGCAGCCCATGGCCTCGGCCCACTTGACGTAGTCGGGCAGGTCGGGCGACAGGTACACCTCGGAGTAGCGCTCCTCGTAGAACATCTCCTGCCACTGGCGGACCATGCCCAGGTAGGCGTTGTTCAAGATGGCGACCTTGATCGGGATTCGCTCGCTGGACGCCGTCACCAGTTCCTGGGCAGTCATCTGGAAACACCCGTCGCCGTCCACCGCCCACACCGTACGGTCGGGGCGGCCGACCTTGGCGCCGATGGCGGCAGGCACGGAGAAGCCCATGGTGCCGAGGCCGCCGGAGTTGATCCACGTGTAGGGCTCGTTGAACTTCCAGTACTGGCTGGCCCACATCTGGTGCTGGCCGACGCCCGACACCAACGCGGTGCCCTCGGGGGCGGCATCACGCAGTTGCTCCATGACGAACTCCGGTTTGAGGGCCTCACCTTCGGCCGCCGGCTCGTAGTGGAGGGGGAAACGCTCCTGCCACCCCGAGATCCGGCTGCGCCACGGTTGGCGGTCCCCGAAGCCATCCCCCCCGTCGAGCAGGGCTCGGACGGCCTTGCCGATCTCGAGGATGACCTGTCGGCAGTCGCCGACGATGGGCACGTCAGGTCGGCGGATCTTGCCCAGCTCGGCGGGGTCGACGTCGACGTGGATGATCTTGGCGTCAGGAGCGAAGGCCCCGACACGACCGGTGACCCGGTCGTCGAATCGAGCGCCCAGGGTGATCAACAGGTCCGATTCCTGCATGGCGGTGATGGCGGTGTAGTTGCCATGCATCCCGGGCATGCCCAGGCACAGCGGATGGTCGTCGGGGAAGGCGCCCCGGGCCATGAGGGTGGTGACCACGGGGACGTCGATGAGCTCGGCCAGCTCCCGCAGAGCCTCGGCGGCGCGTGCCCGCAAGATGCCCCCACCGGCATAGATGACGGGGCGCTCGGCTCCCAGGATCAGCCGGGCGGCCTCCTTGATCATCTTGGGATGGCCCTTCAGGGTGGGCCGGTAGCCGGGAAGGCCGGCGATGACGTCGGCGTCGCTCGGCCACGACCAGGTGATCTCGGCGGTGAGGACGTCCTTGGGCACGTCGAGCAGCACCGGTCCGGGACGGCCCGTCGTCGCCAGATGGAAGGCCTGGCGAACCATCAGGGGTATCTCGGCGGGATCCATGATCAGTTCGTTGTGCTTGGTCACCGATCGGGTGATCCCGACCGTGTCACATTCCTGAAACCCGTCAGTCCCGATCACCGCTCGCCCCACCTGGCCGGTGATGGCCACCATGGGGATGGAGTCCATGTAGGCGTCACAGAGGGGTGTGACCAGGTTGGTCGCCGCCGGGCCACTGGTGACCATGACCACGCCGGGGCGGCCGGTGACGTGGGCGTACCCTTCTGCCATGTGACCGGCACCCTGCTCGTGGCGGACCAGGACGTGGCGGATGGGAGAATCGAGGAGGGGATCATATGCCGGGAGGATGCAGCCTCCGGGTAGCCCGAAGATCACCTCCACCGACTCCATCTCCAGGCTTTTGATGAGCGCTTGTGCTCCTGTCAGCTTCATGGTGATCCTCGGTGGTACAGACGGTGGAAGAGCGGTTTCATGGAAGGATGTTCCCGAAGGGCGGTCTCGTGGAAAAGAAAACGACCTCCCGGTGGGAGGTCGTAGGACGCACGCGAGAAGGTCGGCGCGCGTCAGGCGATGAGTACGAGAACGATCGGCGCAGCAGTCACAGACTCAGTGTGACACAGGCCATGACCCTGTGCAACGGCGCCGCTGCGCCTGCGTCCCGACCGCCGGCGTAACCTCTCGGGCCATGGGCGGCGAGCGACACGAGAACGAGGGTCGAGCGGACCAGGCCGGTCCCCGAACGGGACGGGCCCACCCGTTGATGACCCGGAGCTTGGTGGCCATAGGAGCAACCGTCACTGCACTGGCCGGCGGCGGCCTGGTCGGCTGCGGCGGTCAGAGCGCCGGAGCGACCATCGATGCTGCCAGGCTGAACGATCAGATCTCCACAGGGCTGGCCAAGCAAGTGGGCATCCCCGCCCCTCAAGTCCGCTGTCCCCAAGGTCAGGCAAACCGGCAGGGCAGGACGTTTCGGTGTTCGACGACCGTGGACGGTCAGGCTCTGGTCATCACCGCCGCGGTCAGCGACACCCAAGGGAACGTCCGCTGGCAACCGAGCGACGCTCTGGTGTCCACGCCCAGGGCGGTGACCGCCATCGAGCGCCAATTCACCACCCAGCTGCACTCCTCGGTCACCGCCGACTGCGGCCACCACGCCGTGACCGTCGTCGCCGTCGGCGCGTCGATCACCTGCGGGGCGGCGGTCAACGGGACAGCCCGCCAGGTGACCGTCACCGCCCGGGACCTGGCCGGCAATGTCGACCTGAGCCTCGCCCCACCGGCGAACGGCCCCCAATCGACCACACCCCCGGTCACTGCCGCACCCACGCCGGGCTCGGCGCCGGGCCCGCCGGCGA
>JALZAH010000191.1 GCA_030948425.1 Actinomycetota bacterium | reverse complement strand
GAAGAACTTGGTGACGATGCCGAAGTTGCCCCCGCCCCCGCCCTTGCATCCCCACAGCATCAGCTGCTCGTCGGGCGTGGCGCCGTCGGTACCGAAGCCGTCGCAACGAACTGTGCCCTCGCCGTCGACGTGGACCACCTCCACCGCAGTGAGGTGATCGACGGTCAGCCCGTACCTGCGTGAGAGGAGCCCGTACCCCGCGCCCGTGATGTGACCGCCGGCACCCACCGAGTAGCACGACCCCCCCGGGATGGTCACGCCGTACTGCTTCTCCAGCGTGGAGTACACGTCGAAAAGCGTGGCCCCCGCCTCGATCACGTACCAGCCTTCGGCGGGGTCGAGATAGACGTCGGTCATGGCGGTGAGGTCGATGACGACGCCCCCGTCGTTGCCGTAGACGAAGTCCTCGTAGCAATGACCCCCGCCTCGTACGGTGACGCGCAATCCGTGCTCGCGGGCAGCGCGCACAGCCGCAACCACGTCATGTGGGCTGCTGCACAGACGTACGTAGGCCGGGTCGGCGACCCACCGCTGGTTGAAACCGCGTGTCAGGTTCGGGAAGCGGGCGTCGCCGGCCCGCACTCTCGGTCCCGCCGGGGTGGTGTCGGTCATAGCCCTTCTCCGGATGGTCGGCCATCGCCCGTCGTGGTGAACCCTGTCATACCAGGATGGCGAGGCCCAGCCCGAGAGCGGCGGCGACCAAGCCGACGCCGGTGCTGGCGGCCACGTTGAGGGCAGCGGGCCCGAACAAGCCCTTCTCGGCCAGGCGCACCGTCTCGTAGCTGAATGCCGAGAAGGTCGTGTAGGCGCCGCAGAAGCCGGTACCGGCCGCAGCCCTGGCGGTGGGCGACAGGCCATGGTGCAACGCCAACCCGACGACGAGGCCGAGCAGAAAGGAGCCCGTGGCGTTGACGATGAACGTCCCCAGGGGGAAGGTTCCGGGCCGGCTGCGTGCTCCAGTGCGGTGATCTCTGCGTTCCTGCACGGCGATGTCGACCAAGTACCGGGCAGGGGCGCCGACCGCCCCGGCCGCGGCGACGACGAGGTACATACCTGCGCTGCTCACGACGGGCTGGTGTCCGCAGGCGTCGTCGGCCAGAGCCGGCCCACGGCAATCCCAAGGGTTACCGCGGCCAAGCCCACCACGAGGCTGGCGCCCACGTAGGCCAGGGCGGTGGCCGCGTGACCGTGCGCCAGGAGCTCGTCGGTCTCCACCATGAACGTCGACCATGTGGTGTAGGCGCCGACGAACCCGGTGGCGGCGAAGGGCCGCACGTAACGGGTTGGGGGCCATCGCTCGAGGATCAGGGTGAGGAGCACCCCCAGGACGAACGCACCCGAGACGTTTGTCCAGAACGTCGCCCATGGGAAGGAGGCCACGCCCGCGGGGAGGGCCCGGCTGACGGCATACCGGGCGACGGTGCCCAGGGCCCCGCCCACGGCCACGGCGCCGATCAGTGCCGGCGTGGCCCGGGCAGGGGTGGCGTCTACGGCAGTCCGCCGAGGGAGAACAACCCTTCGACCACGCTCAGCAGTTCGGGCCCTTCGACGTCGGCGGCCTGGAAGACCGCGGGGTACGAGCCCTTGTCCCGATTGCACCACCCGGTGGTGAGCCCGGCTCGATGAGCACCATGGACGTCCCAGGGATGCACGGTGGCCAACGCCACCCGCTCCGGAGGGACGCCGACGATCGAGGCGGCCTGCAGGTACGGGGCGACAGCTGGTTTCCACGCCTTGACGTCGGTGACCGAGACGACCGCCTCGACGAAGGCATCGAGGCCGCCTCGCTCCAGCAGTTTCTGGGTGCTCCGGGCACTGCCGTTGGTGAGGACGATGACGCGGGCTCCCTCGACGGAACGGCCCATGGCCGGGGCGCTGTCGGGGTGAGCCTCGAGCTCGGTGAGCCCGGCCATCACCGCGTCGAGGTCGTGGGAGTGGGCGTGGGGCAGCACGGCGCGCAGGGCGGCCCTGGCCACGTCGGAGAAGGACCGGTAATCGCCGGTGGCGGTGAGGGCAAAGCCGTCGCCGAGGAGGCGCCGGAACCAGCGGTCGAGCGTGGACGCCTCACCCCCCGCTGTGACGAGGAGCGGTTCGAGCGAGCGCAACGAGAACAGGGTCTCCATCACGTCGAAGGCGATGACATCGGGCTGACCGGCCATAGCCCTAGCGTACCGATCAACACCCGCGTGAACAGCCTCCGCCGTCCAGGCAGGCGGTTATGGCCCGGCGCCCGATCTCGCGGATGTCATCCGCCGGTGCGACCAGCGCCGAAGGACACACAACGTGAACGTTGTGCCGCTCACGCGGAAGAGCGGGCCCGAAGGGCCCGGCAGACCTGGCCCGAAAAAAGTCCGAAGGAGAAACATCCCATGAGATCGTTCCGCAGCTTGAGCCGTCCCAAGGTTGCGCTGGCCGTCGTGGCCGCATCAGCACTGACGCTGGCTGCATGCGGCAGCTCGTCGAAGTCGGCGGGAACCGACGTCACGTCCAAGACCGGTGGTTCCTCCATGGCTGCCGAGTTCCTCACCCTCAAGGGCGTCAGCACCAGCGTCGACCTCGACGCCGGCACGCTCAAGGTGCTCACCGACAAGGGCGTGGTCCCGACGCCTGTCGCCCCGGCCACGGTTGCCGCCAACGGCGGCGTCACCACCGCCACCTTCCCGATCAGCCAGGGCTACGTGTCGGTGTACCCG
This sequence comes from Actinomycetota bacterium, assembly GCA_030948425.1. GTDB lineage: Bacteria > Actinomycetota > Acidimicrobiia > Acidimicrobiales > Palsa-688 > JALZAH01. The sequence continues at coordinate 4 of JALZAH010000191.1, read as the reverse complement.
GCGA
>JALZAH010000190.1 GCA_030948425.1 Actinomycetota bacterium | reverse complement strand
GAGGAACCGCCACAGCGACAACGAAGAACTTCGTGCTATTTCATTACGCGCAAAGGTTGCCTGACGGGGCACTAGCTAAGTTAGGTTAGGTGGAGCAATGCGCCTCAACTGGCGTGCCTACGACCTGCACGTTGGGACCGGCTCGGACATCGCAAGACCTCACGGGACGAAGAGGCTCTGACTACGGATCTGCTGCTCAGGCGAGAGCGACTGACACAGCAGTCGGCTCCGGGATCACCTCGCCCTCGCCGCGGAGGCCCTCGATATGAAAGTCGATAGCCTCTCGCATGGCGGCCTCGCATTCCTCAACTGTCGCGCCTGTGGCTACGCATCCCGGGAGCTCCGGTGCGTACGCGGAGTAGTTGGTGAGATCGCTGCCCTCGATGACGATCGCGTAATGGCGGGCAGGGTTTCCACTCACAGCTGCGCCTGTCGCTTGATGCTGGCCAGGGTCTTGGGGTGCAACTCCGCGCTCGGCTTCCCAGCGACAGTCACCAGGCCGGGCTTCCCTGGGTGTTTGAACTGGCGGTGACTGCCGCGAATCCGGGCAACCTGCCAGCCGTCGAGTTCGAGCATCGCAACAACCTCCCTGACCTTCAAGGTATCCAATTTACGACCAGCGCCAGGCTCGTTCAGGCGAGTCATGCTGCGTGCCCTGGCCACAGCGGAACCCCTCACAGCCGGTCCGCCCGTCCCAACACCTGTCCCAACAAACTCATCTCGCTGGGTCCCTCCTCGTGCCACGACGTCTCAGTGACAGCTGCCTACTCGACGTGGACCAGCCAGAACAGGACGTCGTGCGCCGTGCTGGGACGGCGAGCGATGTAACGGCGTGCACCTTAATCCGCAGGTTCTGGGTTTCGAATCCCAGGGGCGCACCATAAAATGCTGCTCAGAGGGTGTTTCTGGGGGTCCGGACGCCCCCCCGGGGGGTAGCCATCCGGGGGGTAGCCATTACGGTAGCCATCGAATGCGAACCGGCCGACGACGTACCGGGAGCAACAAGGCATGGCTCTCGCACACCTGTCTCTGAACCCCGAGGCTGCCCAGCGGGAGCAACGGCTCCGGCGCCCCCGCCAGCGTGGAGATCGGCACCGCACGGCGTGTTCCCGTGGAGGCCATTGACAGGTACCTGGCAGGGCTGGCCGACTGCAAGGAGCGGAAGACGGTCGCCAACCCGGTCGCCTGAGCCGTCCTCGCCCGCCGGCTGCCCGCGGGCCCGCTCACCATCGTCACCCGGGGATCTGGGCAGCGGTCTGGACCTACCGCCAGCACCGTGACATCCAGGAGTACAGCGGCGAAGGAGTCGGCGGCGGCCTCGGGCTGGTGATCTACATCTTCGTGGGGATCGTCACGCCGTTCCTGCTGGCCAATGAGGTCGAGACCACTACGGCAAGGCCGGACAGCAATCCCCGGTCGCCACCGCCACGGGAGCCTGGGTCTTCCTCCCGATCGTCGGGTCGTTCATGTGGTACTTCAAGGTCCAGGGCGCCCTCAACGAGCTCTGGGTCCAGCGGGGCGCCACCCGGCCCTGATCCTCCGCCGGCGGCTCACCGGCTGGTCTCTGCGCCGGGGCCGGCTGTCCCGGTGGCGGGCCAGCCAGTACAGGACACCGCGCCATGGACAACAGTCCGTAGAACCTGTCCCTCCAATCCACTCTTTGGGGGTCTGGCCTTGTGATGCTTCCTCACCTCATTCGTAAGAGACGAGCGATCGACAGATGTTTCGACAGCTCGGACGGGGAGGTCCGCACCGCAGGCGAGTTCGCCTCGGTCAATCAATCTGTCGGACTTCGTCGATACCCCGCCGGTGCACACTCGATTCGCGGTTCCGCCCACTGGGCTGATGACGGGCGAGGTCCAAGGCTGGGCCCAAGGCGCAGATCGACCGGCCCGGTACCGGGCAGGTCGACACCGACGGTCTTGACCACCGGATTGGTGCCCAGGTCGACGTTCACGGTCTCGACGTGAGCGGTTCCATCCGGGGCTAACAGGTTCAACGATAGGCGTTGCGGCTCGGACGCACCGGGCGACAGTGCGGTGACGACTGCTCGGCAGCTCGAAGCTCTTCTTCCGGGGAGAGCGAGATCGGCAACGGCACCGACGGGAAGAGCGGTGATGCTTGAGCGCAGAGCCAGGACCGCCACCGCCTCCTGGGTGGCGCTGGGCTCGACGATGACAGCCGTGCCCTGAACCCGGGCAACGTCGGTCGCAATCGCTGAGGGCAGTGCTTCGATCTGTCGTAGTGGCGCTGGTATAGCCGGGTCGAGGGAGGTTGCCGTAAGGACTCTCGGGTCTCTTTGGAACAGCGCCACGATGGGGGGGTGTCAGGAATGGCCGGCACGAGGGCAGTCAGCCGGTAACCGAACATGCGAGCATCGTTGATGTAGGCAAGGTCGTCAGGTAGAACTGTGCACAAGCAGCCTCCGAGATGGTCGACGAAGTATCCCGGACGCTGAGCGAAGACGTAATCGGGGTCACTCCGACCGCCGGGGGGACCACCGAGATGGGCGATGTGGGCATTCGCTAAACCGTAGATGTCCAGAATGCGTACCTGGGTGTAGTAGGCCACGATGCCGGGCTCGTCGGTGGCCTACCAGCAGGTCGCCGGGGTGACCAACACGACGCATGAACCCCGCCAGTGGATACTCGTAGATGCCGCCATGCTCAGCCAACTGGTCGGAGCGGAACAGGTCCGGCACTCGAGGCAGGGCTCGGGCCACGGCCAGAATGGAATCGATCGACGTGCCGGCCTCTTGGTGACTGCGGGCCGTCACCCACGTCCCGGCGAAGGTGGCGGCCACGAGCACGATGCTGACCGCCCGGAAGCTAACCAGACGACGACGTTGTCGTGGCGATCGATGAGCGCCTCTGCGGAGGGCCTCGGGCCAACCGAACCGACTCAGCCCGGCGGCGGCGATGGCCGTCGCAGGAGCGAAGAGGGGCAGCAGGTAGCGCTCATAGGGGTAGTTGTCGCCCGACGATACGGCGACCTCGAAGACCGTCAAGGCGGCCAGGATCGGCACGAGGATCGTCAGCGATGGGAACCATCGCCAAGAGACGATCGCCATGACGGAGAGGACCACCGCCACGGCCACCAGCGCCGGGTAGGCGGAGACGAAGCGAAAGACCTCGAGACGGCTCAGGTGGATAGACAGCGCCCGCGGCAGGCCGGACTTGGCGACCACCGAGTTCGGCAGCAACTGATGGAATACGCGAGCCGTCCCGCTTCGACAGCTAGGACGGGTAGGACGAAACGTAGGGCGGAGCGCAGCTGGGCCGCGGCTCCGGGACTCCACGTCCACGCCAACAACCAGGACACGACCCACACCCCCACGCCTTCAGGGCGGGTTGTTGCCCGCCACGCTCTTTGAGCATCCCGCGACGCTCAGGGCGACCATGGGGTGGCGCACGACCGAACGACCAAAGCGGCAGGTAGGCCCCCCCTGGGCGGGGGGCCTGATCCATTGTGGCTTTGCGAAGTGCCTGGCCATCGCCGGTGTCAAGGCCAAGCCCTGCGGGCGGCCT
>JALZAH010000184.1 GCA_030948425.1 Actinomycetota bacterium | reverse complement strand
GGAATCGTCGTGAACAACACCGAGATCGTGCAGGACGACGTCAGCCGCTTGAACCTCATCACCCTCACGCCGGCGTACTACGCCCAGCACCAGGAGGACGCGCTCTTCCCTCGGCTCGGGCTGCGGTGCCTGCCCCCCGGCAGCGCCCCGCCCCCCGGTCCATGGTGCTGCACGTCTCTGCTCCCTGCCATGCTCAGGTCGCCCCCACCGTCGTCTGCTCGTCGACCAGGCGGAAGGCCCGCACCGGGGTGTCCCGACCCTTCACCAGCGCCGGCTCCAGAGCCACGAGCGCCACCCGGCCGCCCAGGGCGGCGGCCGTCGGCCCACTGGCGACGGTCTGGCCGGGCAGGGCCCACTGCTGCAGCCGCTGGGTGAGGTTGACCGTGTCGCCCACCAGGGTGTACTCGAGCCGCTCCTCGGAGCCCAGGAGGGCGGCGGCCACCGGGCCGGTGGACAGCCCGATGCCCAGCCCGAAGGGCGGCAGCCCGCGGTCGGCCCAGTCGAGGTTCACCGTGTGCTGGCGCCCGTGCATCGCCGCCGCCGCGACCACGGCGCGGTCGGCGTGGTCGGCCTGCGGCAGGGGCGCTCCGAACACGGCCATGACCGCGTCGCCGACGAACTGCATGACTGTGCCGCCGGCATCGAGGATGGCCCGGTTCATCTCGGCCCGGTGCTCGTTGAGCTGGCCGGCCAGCACGCTCGGGTCGGCGTGCTCGGCAATGGTCGAATAGCCCCGGATGTCGGACATGAGCACGGTGACGTCGAGCGTCTCGGTTTCGCCGATGCGCCTCCCCTCCCGGCGCAGCTTGTCGGCGATGCCCCCGGGGAGGAGCCGGCTGAGGCTCTCCCCCTGCTCCTCGCGGTCGACGATCGCCTGGTGCAGGAGCCGGAGGCGGCGGAGGGCGCTCGACGCCCCGGTGCTCGCCTCCTTGGCCAGCTTGAGGAAAAGACCCTCGACGCCGTCGGACACCGCCTCGGCGGTGGTGCCCTGTGAGGCGGCGATGGCCTTGATCGGCTTTCCCTCGGCCACCAGGCGGAGCAGCTCGTCCTCAGCCTCGGTCAGCGTGCCGCTCCGGCTCACCGGGTTGACCAGGGCGGCGACGATGGTGGGGTCGAGCATGGAGCCCCCGGTGGCCACCTCCCGCACGGCCCGGGCCAGCTGGTCACCTTCGGCCACCCGGTCCTTCAGGAGGTAGGCGTAGCCCGACGACCCCTCGGCCAGGAGGGAGATGGCGTACTCGGGGTCGTCGTACTGGGACAGCACCACGACACCCGTGCCGGGGTGGCGCTTCCGCAGCTCCTTGGCGGCATCGATGCCCTCCCGTTGGAAGTTCGGCGGCATGCGGATGTCGGTGACCAGGACCTGGGGCGCGGCGGCCTCGGCCCCGGCCAGGAGGGAGTCGTAGTCGGCGGCCACCCCGACCACCTGCAGGTCGGCCTCCAGGTTCAGAAGGGCCCGCACGCCCTCCCGGACGAGCAGGTTGTCGTCGGCGAGGAACACCGAGATCGGTCCGAGCATGCGTCATCTGACCCTGCGACGACCTCGAGCGCAAGGGCGCCTTCACCACGTTCGGTGGTGGTGCCTCCCCCACCCCCGTGAAGCCGGCTGGCACGCTGGCGGCCGGCTACCGGCATCCGTAGCGTCCGCGGTATGCGCATCGAGTCGTCGGTCCTGTCGATCTCCTGGATCCCCTCCGAAGCCATCAAGGGCATGACCAAGGTCCCCTTCGAGATGGGGGTCAGCCACTACGACGAACCCCTCCCCGACCACATCGACGATCTGGAGGCCCTTCGCCTCGCCGACCGGTTCCGGTTCGCCAACGAGCTGCGGGCCTGGATCGAGGTGGACGACGGCCGGATCGTCGGGTGGAGCTCCACCGGTGGGGGCCGGATGGGGTCGACCACCCTGGAGGTCGGACCACGAGCGGTGACCTTCCCCGCTGTTGCCCTCCCTGACCTGCAGCCCGACCCGGAGGTGTCACCGACGTCGGTCCGGTTCGTGCAGACCGCCGGTGGCCGCACCGGGGTGCCTGCTCCCCGACGGGTGAACCGTCCGCCCTTCGTCCAGCTGGTGGCGCCGCTGGTCTGGTCCACGCTCACCCTCACCATCCACCTCGACGGCTCGTCCGAGTTCGAGGTGCGGGGCGCCAGCCCATTCCCCCGACACTGGATCTACGACCACGCCGGGGACCTGGTGGCCAAGACCGGGATGATGGACTTCAAGGAGTGGTACCGCACCGCCTTCGGCCGCCACACCCCCTGGGGAGACGAGGAGTCGCCTGCCCTGGTGACGGTGGCCGAGACCGCTCTGGAGCGCCAGCTGTCGGCCACCATCATGCAGGCGGGCCAGAAGCCCCGGCTGAGCCGGCTGAAGCCGGGCGACGCGCTGGTGAGCCAGGG
>JALZAH010000180.1 GCA_030948425.1 Actinomycetota bacterium | reverse complement strand
GCCAGGTGCTGGTCGAAGGCGTCAGCGGACTTGCCGGACCACACCGCCGGGCCCGTCTGCCCCCCGATCCCGCGCAACGTGGACAGGGCGTTGCGGCCGGTGTCGGCGATGGTGGAGAACACCGAGGCGACGGCGCCGACCGCCTGGGCATCGCCCGGCGTCGGGTCACCACCGAAGGTGCTCCAGTCTCCTGCGGCGTTGGTCATGGTCGGGTCTCCATATGGGCTGCGTGTTGGACGTTGGTCTCCGCCTTGCTGTAGGCATCGACGGCCGCGTCGACCCGGGCCCCGAGGCCCTTGACCCCGTCGCAGATCTTCTTCCGACCGTCGGTCCACCCGTCGATGAAGCTGCCGACCTCCTGCTCCAGATCGGACGACCCGTAGGCTCCCGTCGGGCTGGACACGGCGCCTTTGATGTCCTCGAGGGTGTGGGAGATGGTCGCGAACTGGCCGGACAGGCCGTGCAGCGCATCGAGGTTCACCTGGTAGGTGGCCATGGACCGTCCTTCTTCCTGAGGCTCGACAAACGGGCCGGCGTCGTGACGAACCCTACCGAGTCCACCCTCGGGGTGATACGGGAAGCCCTCCCCAAGCAGCGCGACAGCGGCCCCCTTCGTGACTCCCGGACGCCCCAGATGGGCACGTCGGAGAATCCGCTCGCCGTTGCCGCCCCGCTCCTGAGAAACTGGACCCGACCATGAGCCTGATCGAGCGCAGCTTCCGGGAGAAGATAATCCTGGTCGGCGTCACCGTGCCTCCCCAGAGCGACGAGATCACCGAGGCCCACCTCGACGAGCTCGCCCTGCTGGTTGACACTGCGGGCGCTGACGAGGCCGCCCGGGTGGTGCAACGTCGTGACCACCCCGATCCCGCCACCTACGTGGGCCGGGGCAAGGCCGAGGAGCTGCGGGAGCTGTCGTTGGCGGTGGACGCCGACACCGTCGTCTTCGATGACGAGCTGAGTCCGGCCCAGTCGCGCAACCTGGAGAAGATCCTGGGCCGGACGGCCATCGACCGCACCGCCGTCATCCTCGACATCTTCGCCCAGAACGCCCGGAGCCAGGAGGGCAAGGCCCAGGTGGAGCTGGCCCAGCTGCGCTACCGGCTGCCCCGGCTGCGGGGCCGGGGGCGATCGTTCTCCCAGCAGGCAGGCGGCATCGGCACCAGAGGCCCGGGGGAGACCCAGCTCGAGGTCGACCGCCGGCGCCTGGTACGGCGCATGAGCCGGCTGGAGAGCGAGCTGAAGCGGCTGACCGACCAGCGCCGCCTGCAGCGCAAGGGCCGCCAGCGGGGACGGCTGCCGACCGTCTCGCTGGTCGGTTACACCAACGCCGGCAAGTCCACCCTGCTCAACGCCTTCACCGAGGCCGGGGTGCTCGTCGAGGACCGCCTGTTCGCCACCCTCGACCCCCGGACGAGGCGGATGGCCCTGCCCGGTGGTGAGTCGGTGCTGGTCTCCGACACCGTGGGTTTCGTACGCAAGCTGCCCCACCAGCTGGTCCAGGCCTTCCGTTCCACCCTGGAGGTGGTGCGCGAGTCGGATCTGGTGGTCCACCTGGTCGACTCCGCCGGCCCGGACCCGGAGGGCCAGATCGACGCCGTCGCCGTGGTCATGGCCGAGATCGGCGCGGAGGGGGTGCCCGAGCTGCTGGCGTTCAACAAGGCTGACGTGGGGGGCGAGGCCAAGCGGCTGGCCGCTCGCCATCCCGGCTCGGTGATGATCTCGGCGACGACCGGCGAGGGCCTCGACGAGTTGCGCCGGGCCATCGGCGACCGTCTGCGGGCCCTGGCCGACATCGTCGAGCTGGCCATCCCCTACGAGCGGGGGGACGTGCTGGCCGCCGTCCACCGCGAGGGTGAGGTCCTGGTGGAGACCCACGGGTCGGAAGGCTCGACGATCAGGGTCCGAGTCGACGAGGCTGGCGCCGCCCGGTTCCGGGAGTTCATGGTCGCTCACCAAGAAGGTGAGGGCAATGTCCCCGCCGAGTCGCCTGCCCCGCCGGTGGACGGCGACGGCCGGGAGCCGTTCGGCCGAAAGTCGGGGGAGGAGTGACCGGCGCCCCCGGAGGCTTCGTACCGCCTGCCTACCCTCACGACCGCCTGATCCCGCTGCGAGAGGCGGCGTCGGCAACCGCCGGCGGGATCGTCGACCTGTCGGTGGGGACGCCGACCGACCCGCCACCGCCGGCCGTGCTCGCCGCCCTGGCCGACGCCGACCGCTATGGGGCGCTGCGGGGTTACCCGCCCTCGATGGGCACGGCATCGCTGCGGGCGGCGGCGGCCGCCTGGATGCAGCGCACCTTCGGCGTGGACGTGGCCGCCGACGCGGTGGTGGCGTGCGTGGGCACCAAGGAGATGGTGGCCAGCCTGCCGCGCTACCTGTCGCTGCGCCGGCCCGGGCGCGACACGGTGCTGTACCCGGCGGTGTCCTATCCGACCTATGAGATGGGGGCCATCCTGGCCGGTCTGCGCGCCGTTGCCGTCCCCACCGACGAGGCCGGCCGCGTGCAGCTCGGCGCGGTGGCCCCCGCCGACGCCGAACGGGCCCTCCTGCTGTGGGTCAACAGCCCCGGCAACCCCGCCGGCGGGCTCGATGATCTCCCGGCGGCGGCGAGTTGGGGCGCCGCCCACGGTGCGGTGGTGGCCAGCGACGAGTGCTACGCAGCGTTCACCTGGACGGGCCCGCCCCGCACCGTGCTCGGCCACGGGACCGGCAGCCACGGCATGGGTGGGGTGCTGGCCGTGCACTCGCTGTCCAAGCGGTCCAACCTGGCCGGTCTGCGTGTTGGATGGGTGGCCGGCGACCCCGAACTGGTCATCTATCTCTCCGAGGTGCGCAAGCACGCCGGGATGATGGTGCCGGGCCCGGGCCAACAAGCGGCTGTGGCCGCTCTGGGCGACGAGGCCCACGTGGGCGACCAGCGGACCCGTTACCGCCAGCGGCTGGAGGCCATGGCCTCCATCTTGACCGCGGTCGGCGTCGAGGTCGCCCTCCCGGATGGAGGCTTCTACCTGTGGGCGCCGGCGCCGGGGGGTGACGCCTGGGGTTGGGCCACCGAGCTGGCCACCCGCGGCGGGATGCTCGTCGCCCCCGGGGACTTCTACGGGACCGCCGGTTCCGGTCACGTCCGCCTGGCCATGGTCGCCCCCCTCGACCGCTTGGAGCTGGTCGCCTCCCGCTTGGGCGGCTCCCGCGCCGGGGGCTGAGGACCGCCGTCTTCGCTGCTCGGCGCCGGTTAGCATCGGCGATCGGATGACGACGTGACCCGTCGGATCACCACAAGGGACCGAGAGACGATGCCGGGGTACGAGACGATACTGGTGGGGACCGATGGCTCGGAGACCGCTTCGCTGGCCGTCGAGCGCGCCGGCGAGCTGGCGGGCAAGTTCGCTGCCCGGTTGGTGGTGGTCAGCGCCTTTCATCCCCTCTCCGAGGCGGAGGTCGAGGCGGAGCGCCGAGGTGCCCCCGCCGACATCGTCTGGACCATCAACGGCAAGGAGGCGGTGGACAAGATCCTCTCGGACGCCAGGCGCCGAGCCGAGGCCGGCGGCGCCGCCGACGTGGTGACCATGGCCATCGAGGGCTCAGCCAGCGACGTGCTGCTCGATACCTCCGAGCAGGTGCAGGCATCGCTGATCGTGGTGGGCAGCGTGGGGCTCACCGGGGCAAAGAGGTTTCTGCTCGGCAACGTCCCCGGCCGGGTCACCCACCATGCCGAGGTCGACGTGCTGGTGGTCAGGACCGACCGAGCCGCTGGCGGCTCGTGACCGCTCGAGCCCCAGAGGACCTGCAGGCGAAGATCACCGCTCTGTGGGAGCGTCGAGAGGGGATCGGCCCGGCCGACGTCGACGCCGTGGAGACGGTGCACGAGGCCATCGGTCTGCTCGACAGGGGTGAGATCCGGGTGGCCGAGATGGCCGAAGACGGCACCGTCATCGTCCACGAGTGGACCAAGCAGGCGATCCTGTTGCTGTTCAAGGTGTCGGCCATGGCGACCATTGAGGCCGGACCGTTCGAGTATGCCGACAAGCTGCCCTTGAAGCGGGACTTCGCCCGCCACGGGGTGCGCGCCGTGCCCGGGGCGTCGGCCCGCTGGGGGAGCCACCTGGGCAACGGCGTCGTGCTCATGCCCAGCTACGTCAACATCGGGGCCCGGGTGGGCCCCGGCTCCATGGTCGACACGTGGGCGACGGTCGGCAGTTGCGCTCAGATCGGGGCCAACGTGCACCTCTCGGGGGGCGTGGGCATCGGAGGCGTGCTCGAACCTCCCCATGCCGCCCCGGTCATGATCGGTGACGAGTGCCCGATCGGCAGC
>JALZAH010000179.1 GCA_030948425.1 Actinomycetota bacterium | reverse complement strand
ACCCCGGGGCCCCCGACCCCGGGGCCCCAGACGTCACGGCCCCAGACGTCAGGGTCAGAGAGCGGGCCCGACCGCCGGTGACGGTGGGATCGGAGTCGGGGGCCGAGCCGATCAGGTAGCTGCGCTCGAGGCGGTACACGCCACCGTCGTCGACCACCAAGACGCCGAGGGATGGTCGCGAGCCGCTCACCCGGCCGCTCCCTGCGGCCAGAGCCTTACCGCAGACGACACACGTGCGCACGGCAGGGTGGTTGAAGTGCTCGACCGGGCAGAGCACGCCGGCTACGACGGGTTGACCGGGGGCCGGCGCTTCGGGTTGCCCCATCGCCGGCAGGGGTGGCAACGGGCTCGTAACCCCGATGTTCAGGTCAAGCGAACCCGGTGGTCGGTTCCGAGAAGGATCAGCGCCCGCCGCCGCTGACTCCTGAGCCGTTCGGTCGGTCCGCTGCTCACGGACCTGGCGGAGGGCGTCGACCAGTTCCGTGGTGTCGACGACGGTGCTTTCGCCGGCGGCCACCGGCGGGGCGGCGGCCAGGACGGTCGTCGGCGGGGTGGGGGCGGCCACGGCCGAGGGAGCAGGGACAAGCGCCGCTGCGGGAAGCAGGGTGGTGGCGCTGGCCGGGTCAGGACCCGGGACCAGAGAAAAGCCGGCGGCGGGGACCACCCCGCCACGAAGGTCCGAGGCCGGGGCGGCCCGCATGCCGACGGCCCCGTGGGCGGTGACGGTGATGGGAGCGGGGCCTGCGACCTCGGTGCGCAGCCATCCGGGTCGGGGCTGGGGCACCAGCCAGCGGCTCCCATCCCAGGCCTGGATGGCGCCATGGAGCAGGACGGCCGTGCCCGCCTCACCCGGCCCGACCGAGGCGAAGGGTATGCCTGGCTCCGGGTCCCGGCCGGCCAGCACCCGGCCGATGTGGTCGGCGATGCGGGCCCCCCCCAGAGGCGACGCGCCGACATTGCGGGCGGATTCGACGAGGAAGCTCACCAGCAGCGCCGAGGCCTCGGGGCCCGCCCAGATGCAGACGTCACCGAAACGTGCCGCCGTCCCTGGCCCGGCGACCACCTCCATACGGCTCATCGTGGTGGCACCAAGGTGTCGAGGTGGTCGGCCAGGGCGACGGCCGTCGGTGGGCGTTGGGCAGGGTTGCGGGCCACGCACGACGCCACGGTGGCGGCCAGCGCCGGGTCGAGGTGGTCGGCCAACCTCACCGGTTCGAAGGCCACCCGTTGCAGGGCAACGATGGGCTCATCGCCGGGCAGGTCCGGGTGCAACAGCTGGCCGGTCACGGCCCGGTGGATGGTGGCGCCCAGCGCCCACAGGTCGCTCGCCCGAGACGGCCGCTCACCACGGGCCACGGCTGGGTCGACGGTGTCAAGCAGGGCGGGATCACCGATGTCGAGAATTCGCCCCTCCCCGGCGGACTCGGCGCCGAGGACCGGTGGATCGATCATGCCCCCATCCGGTGTCGGTCGTATCACGGCCGGGGAGATTCCGTCGTGGACAAGGCCGGCCTCATGCAGGGCGTGAACCCCCCGGGCTGCGCCGGCGATGGCTCGCAGCGCCCCGACCCGGTCGTGGGCGTCCGTCAGGTCAACGCCACCGTGGTTCTCGATGACGTACCAGGCGAACGGGGGCTCGGCGTCGTCCAGGTAGCCCGCTTCGATCAGGGTACCCACATGGGTCGACCGCACGGTGGCCAAGGCTCCGAGGCTGGGCCGAAGCCGTCGAAACGCCTCGGGGCCCAGCGGGCGGAGCACACGCACGACGACGGTGGCCTGCGGCCGACCGAGGCGAGCGGGAGCCGGAGCGACGAAGACCTCACCTCGAACCCCGGCCACGCGCTCGTCCAGCTCGTAATCGGCTACCACCGTCCTCACCTGATGATCTCCACTCGGTGCTGCATCGTCGGGGCTGATCGTACCGGTAACTTGGGCGCCGTGACCTCGGTGCTGGCTGTCGCCAACCAAAAGGGCGGCGTGGCCAAGACCACGACCGTTCACTCGCTGGGGGCAGCTCTGGCCGAACGGGGTCGGCGGGTGCTGCTCGTCGACCTCGACCCCCAGGCCTGCCTCACCTACTCGACGGGCACGGACCCCGACGGCCTCGAGGTGTCCCTGCATGATGTGATGGTCGGTCGCCTGGCGGCCAGTGAGGCGTTGATCCACACCGGTGACGGTCTGGATCTGCTGCCCGCCACCATCGACCTGGCCGGCGCCGAGGTCCACCTGTTGACCCGCCCGGGCCGCGAGTACGTCCTCTCCCGGGCGCTGGAGAGCGTGAACGGCGGCTACGACACGGTCCTCATCGACTGCCCGCCGTCCCTCGGGATCTTGACCATCAACGGCCTGACTGCCGCCCAGCGGGTGGTCGTCCCGCTGCAGTGCGAGACCCTCAGCCATCGCGGTGTCGGCCAGTTGCTGGAGACGATCGCCGATGTGCGCTCGTTCACCAACCCGTCGCTGGCCGTCCGGGGCGTGATCGCCACCATGTTCGACCCCCGCACCCGCCTGGCTCGCGACACCCTCGCCGCGGTGGAGGAGAACTACGGCCTCGAGGTCCTCTCGCCGGCGGTCCCTAGATCCGTTCGTGTTGCCGAGGCGCCCGGTCGAGGGTGCTCGGTGCTGCGCCACGCGCCGAAGTCGGCCAGCGCCGACGCCTACCGCGCCTTGGCCTCGGTGCTCGAGCCGGACCCGTGAGTCGCCACGATGACCCCCTCGGAAGGCGTTCCCTGTTCAGCGCCCCGTATGAGCGGGAGGCCGATCGTGACCTGCCGCCCGCCGGGGCGGATATGGGCGCCGGCGGCGGATCCGCCGGGGCCGGGTCGAGCGGCGGACGACGGGCGATGTTCTCCGCCCCCCAGGTGAGCGGGCGGTCGGTCGTCGTCACCTGCCGCAACTGCCGGGCCCGCACGCCGTTGTCCCTCTCCGATGTGATTCGCCGCCTGCTCCCCTCCGTGTGGTGGCCGCTCAGGCCGTGGAGCCGGTGGATGCGCTGCCCGTCCTGTTGCCGCTTCTCATGGTGTCGAGTGGAGTGGAGCCATCTGATCAGCCCTGGAGACTGGCGGCGATGACCGACGCCACCCGGGGATCAGCGTTGATCAGCAACCACATCTCGGTTTGCGACGATCCCTGCCACACCTCGATGGCGGTGGCGTGGAACCCGTTGGTACGGCTCACTTCATACGCCC
>JALZAH010000171.1 GCA_030948425.1 Actinomycetota bacterium | reverse complement strand
CCACGTCGTGAGCGCTGCGGGCCGCCGCCAGTCGAGCCGGGTCGAAGTCGAGCACCTTGACCTGGTGGAGCAGGTCCTCCACGCGGGCGCTGGCCCGGTCGACCTCGGAGCGGGCGGCGATCAGGTGGGTGGTCACCACCTGGCGGCGCTCCAGGCGCCCACGGAGCCGGTCGGCTTCGCCGGCCGCCACCCGGGCGGCCCGCAACGCCGTCCCCGCATCCTGTCGCTGACCGTCGAGGGTGGCGGCGTCGTGGGCTAGTGGGCCGGCGCCATCAGGGATCGTTGCCCGGGTGCGCTCCAACGCCGCGAGAGCGTCGGCGCGACGGGTCGATGTCTGAGCCCACGCTGCTCTGGCCGTCTCGAGCCGCTGTCGCTCTGCGGTGGCCGCCTTGAGGGCGGCGGCGGCCGTCGCCGCCCGATCCTCGTCGATCCGCTGTTCAGACATCAGGGCCCCCAGGCGTTCTCTGGCGGCGGTGAGCTCGGCCGCCCGATGGGCCTGGACGGATTCGAAGGCCGCCCCGAGGGCCTGCCCGCAGAGGGGGCAGTCGGCCTCATTGGACAGAGCAGATGATCGCTCGGCCTGCAGGCGGGCCCGCTCGGCGTCGCCACCGGCAGCCTGGGTCCGTCCTCTCACCGATGCCAGGGCGTCGCGCGCTGCGCCTGCTTCCTCGGCGGCCATGTCAAGCGCCGCCAGGTCCGGTAAGGGAGGCTCGGGTGCCAACACCATGGCCTCGACGGAGCGAGTGGCGTCGAGCACGGCAGTCAGGGCGTTGAATCGAGTTTCGCAGGTCTCCAAGGCTCCGGCGTGCCGCTCGGCGTCAACCAGCCGGTCGGCGGCAGCCTCCAGCTCGGCAGCCTCTTCGGCCAGCTGGGTGACCGACGTGGTGGCCCGCTCGAGGACGGTGCGAGCAGAGCGGCCCTCGGCCACCAGGGCGTCATAGTCCTGCTTACCGGTCTCTACCGCCGCGAGGACGGCGGCCGCCTCCTCGGCCCGGCGGCGATGGACCTCAGCGGCCGCCTTCTCGCTCTCAGCGCTGGCCTCGGCCGCCGCCGCCCGGGCGTCGGCGTCGTCTGCGGCCACGGTGAGGGCGTCCACGTCGGGAAGGAGCTCTCGCAACCGGCGATGCTGTTCACCGGTGTCGCGGGCGTCGCGCCGAGCGGCATCTCTGGCTCCGTCGAGGGGGGTGATGCCGAGGAGCTGGAGCACCAGTCGGCGCCGCTCGGCGGGGGACTGCGTGCTGAATGCCGCCAGCTGCTTCTGCTCGGCGAACACCGACGCCCGAAAGGCGATGTCATCCATGCCGAGCACGGAGTGGATGTAGCGCCCCGTGTCGCGCACGCCGGTGGCCATCACCAACCCGTCGGCCTGAGCCTCGGCCCGGACGGTGGCGTTGATGCCTGACAGGGTGCGGCGGACCACGAACAGGTGGCCTTCGTGCTCGAAGCTGATTTCGGCCACACAGTCACCGCCCACCCCCGAGGAACGGATCTCGTCCTTGGCTGTCCTGGCCTTCCCCCACAGGGCGAAAACGATCGCTTCGAGCAGGGTGGACTTACCCGAACCGTTGGGGCCATAGATCCCCACCAGCCCGGGTGGCAGGTCCAGGTCGAGCTCGTCCTCGTAGACTCGGAAGTTGCGCAGGTAGATGCGGTTCAGGAGCAAGGCAGGATCGTGGCGCTCATCAGCCGGCGGCCTCGACGGCTTCTTGGATGTAGTCGTGGCCCGCTCTGACCAGGCGCTCCCGGTCCAACCCGGTCAGGTCCTGGCCCGCCACGTAGCCCTCCCACTGGCCGCCCAGGCCCTCGACGGTGGGCAGCTCGGCATGCATGGTCGCCGATGTGTAGAAAGGCTCGAGCTTCAAGAGCAGAGCGGCGCTGGCCGCATCTCGCACGGCTTGCAGGTCGAGCATCCGGTAGGCCTCAGGGTCGACACCGTCGAGGTAGAGGCGGGCCACGGCTCCGTCGGGAACGGTGGCCGCTTGGGCCATGACCCGTTCGGCCAGCTCGGACGGTGAAAGGCCCAGGGCGTAGATCGTGTCCAAGGTGACAAGGGTCCGGGCTCCGGCGACGGGCACGTGTCGGCAGGAGCCGGTGTCGGTGTCGAGCACCACGATGCCCTTGGCGCGCAGGGGATCGTCGGCGAAGCTGAACGTGTCGGTCGACCCGGCGTACCACATGGTGTCGGTGATCCGAGCGTAGGTGTGATAGTGACCGAGCAGGACGAGATCGGACTGCAGCCGGTTGGCGTCCACCTCGATCTCGTTGATGTCGGCGTTCTTGGGCTGCAGTTGGGTGAGGCGGGGGTGGGTGAGCAGCAGGTTCGTCTTGTCGCCGCTGCGGCTGGCGGCCGCCTGGTCGAGGGCATCGAGGGAGGCCTCCACGGTCAGCATCTGGGGAACGGCGTGGACCACCAGCCCGTCCAGGTCGAAGCGCTCGTAGGTCAAGCGGTGAGCGAAGTGGAAGCCCTCGAACGTGTCGGCCAGGCTGGAGTACGGACTTCCCCGGCCGGGCAGACGGGGGGTGTCGTGGTTGCCGGTGATGACGACGGCATCCACGCCGTGGTCCCGGATGCGGGCCAGGGCCCTCTGGGCGAGGCGGTAGGAGCGGTAGCTGGGCCGGGGGTGATCGAAGATGTCGCCCAGCCACACCACGAGGTCGGGACGTTCGGCCAGGGCCACGTCGACCGCCGCGTCGAAGGATCGTTCGAAGTCCCACTCGCGCTGATTGACTCCACCCTCGGTGGTGATGGGGTAGTACGAACGTCCCAGATGGGCGTCCCCGATGGCAGCGATCCGCATCCCCCCAGCCAATCAGAGCCGTGTGACGAATTGCAACGGTGTGATTCTCAGCGGGCGGGGGGTGGCGCTGTCCGCAACCAAACTGCTGGACAGCAACGGACAGGTAGGCCAGGGTCGTGGTCATGTACATCGCCTCCGAGGATCAGACCCTGGGCGAGGAGGAGTGGCGGCCCTTCGTCGCCTCCCAGGGGTTCGGGCACCTCGCCGCCGCCGGTCGGGGGCGGACGGCGCAGGTAGTCGTCCCCACCCAGTTC
>JALZAH010000148.1 GCA_030948425.1 Actinomycetota bacterium | reverse complement strand
GCAGGGGGCAGGGCTGAGACGCCCGAACTGAGCTCATGCGGATCCTGGTGGTCAACGCCGGATCGAGCAGCACCAAGCTGCGCGTGGTCGACGACAACGATCGAGTCAGCGCCAGCGCCGATCTGGGACCACCGGGCCCAGACCTGGTCGACCGGCTCGGGGAGTTCGTCGCCGGTGCCGGTCTGCTCGATGCCGCCGGGCACCGGGTGGTGCACGGCGGTGAACGGCTCACCGAGCCGGTGATCGTCGATGGTGCGGTCCGGGGCGAGCTCGAAACCCTGGCGACGCTGGCCCCGCTGCACAACCCGCCTGCACTTGCGGCGATCGACGCCCTCGGCCGGTGGAGCCCGGCTCTCCCGTCGGTTGCCTGTTTCGACACGGCATTCCACGCCTCTCTACCCGTGGAGGTCAGCAGTTACGCGCTGCCGGTCGAGTGGATCACCAGGTGGGGGATCCGCCGCTACGGGTTTCACGGGCTGAGCTGTACGTGGGCCGTCACTCGAGCCGCCGAGCTGTTGGATCGGCCGTCAGTACACCGGCTCGTCGTGTGCCACCTCGGCGCGGGAGCGTCAGTCACCGCAGTCCTTGACGGTCGATCGGTGGACACCACCATGGGATTCACGCCCCTCGAGGGTCTCGTGATGGCTACGCGTCCCGGCGATGTCGATCCAGGAGTGATCTCCTGGTTGCTCCACCACGGGATCAGCCTCGACGAGCTCGACGACGCCCTGGAGCATCGAAGCGGGCTGGCTGCGCTGTCGGGTGAGGCGAAGGGCGACATGCGCATCGTTCTCGAGCGTCGCAGTCGCGGGGACGACCGGGCGGCCACGGCCGTGGAGGTGTATCTGCATCGCCTGCGGGCCAAGATCGCGGGGATGACTGCAGCGATGGGCGGCCTCGACGGCTTGGTTTTCACCGGGGGGGTCGCCGAGAGGTCGTCGGCCATGCGCGCCGAGGCGTGCACCGGGCTCAACTGGTTGGGCGTCGAGCTCGATGGGGACGCGAACGTCCACGTTGGGGACGACGACGCGGTCATCGGCCGCCCCGGCCTGACCGTGGCGACCATGGTGGTCCACGCCCGAGAAGAACTGGTGATCGCCGCAGCAACGCGGCGCCTCGTCACCGAGCGAACCTGACGACCGGCGTTGAGCGTCCCTCTAGCGAAGAGCGTTCGCTGGTCAGGTGATCGGCACCCGCCAAACCAGCCTGGTGCCGCCACCGGGTCGGGCCGAGAGGCTGAAAGAGCCGCCCAGAGCCTCGGCCCGCTCCGCCATGTTGGACAGACCTCTGCCCACACCTTGCGGAGACGCAGCCGGGCCGACCCCGTCGTCAGACACCTCCAGGCACAGGTCGTCGGCGGAGCCGGCGACCGACACCTTCACCTGACGAGCGTGAGAATGGCGGGCTACGTTCGACAGCGCCTCGCGCAAGGTGGCCAGCGCTTCGGTGCCGACGGGGTGGACGACGAGATCAACGGGGCCGCTGAAGTGCACCTCGGGCTCAGACCCGAGGCTACGGGCGGCTTCTGCGCAGATGTGGAGAGCTTGGGCCCGAAGCCCGGCCCGACCTGTGGGGGTAGGCCCCAGGGCGAAGATGGCGGTGTGGATCTGACGGATGGTCTCGTCGAGGTCCTCCACTGCAATGTTCAGGCGATGACCCACCTCGGGTTCCTGCGAAACCCCTCCGGCAGCCTGGAGAGAGAGGGCGACGGCGAACAGCCGCTGTATGACCGTGTCGTGGAGATCCCGGGCTATCCGTTCCCGATCCTCGGCGAGGGTCAGCTCGCGGACCCGCCCGTGAAGACGTGCATTGTCCACGGCGATAGCGGCGGTCGACGCCAACGCCACCAGTAGCTGCTCGTCCTCGGCGGAGAACGCCACCCTACGAGCCTTGTCGGTCAGGTAGAGGTTGCCGACCACCTGGCCACGCACGTTGATCGGGACCCCGAGGAACGAACGCATCGGTGGGTGGACGGGAGGGAAGCCCACGGCGCGAGGATGCTCGCTCAGCTCCGCCACGCGCATCGGATGGGGGGAGGCCATCAGCTGGCCGAGAATCCCCAACCCTGCCGGCCAATGACCAATGGCCTCTACCGTCGTTGGGTCCATGCCCACATGGACGAACTCCGATAATCCAGTGCCATCCGGGTCGAGCATGGCCAGCGCCCCATAGCGGGCGTCGGTCAGCCTCACCGCCGAACTCACGATCTGCTCAAACAAGGCAACGACATCCAAGTCGGACTCGATGGCCGCGTCCAACAAGGCGTGCTGCTCGACCGGATCTGGTACCTGGTGGTAACCCACAGCCGATATGTTGCCAGGCCCATCCACCTTGTCGAGCCAACTGCTCTCCTCAGGCTTTGCGTCGCCGTCACACCCGAGACGCCGGGTTGTCCGTGCGCTGTGAAGATGCGCCGTCAACAAGGCGCCGCCCGGATATCTGATCGGTGGACAAACGAATCAGATGAACGGCGTGACCCTCCGCCCAGGGCAGCAAAGCCAAATCATGAGCCACCTGCCAGTCCTGATCCCGCTCGTGGAGCTGACGAGCCATGCCAACCACCAAGACGCTCCAGCCGGAGCGACTTACGGGATCGATGCTGTCGGCCTCGAAGGCAATCACCTTCTTGTGCATGATCGTGCGGGAGCTGGCACCGCTTCCAGCGGCAAACACCACGTCCTCTTCCAGCAAGCAGTAGCTGACGGGCAGGATCGCCGGCAAGGCGTGAAGACTGATCGCCACCCGACCCATGGGTTGGGCGGCCAGCAGAGCCAAGCAATCCGATCGTGACAAGTTCTCGAAATCGTGGCGGTCGACGACCATCGGCTCCACTCTTTCCTCCGATCAGTCACCTCGCCTAGGGCTGAACGTCCCTTCGCTGGCGCCCAATGGCAGGAGATGACCGAAGGCCGAACTCACCGACGACGCTTCGTCTGCCCACCCGGAACACCCATCCCTCACCAGATCGAGGCTCGGTCGTCGTCGTGGTCCTTCGGCTCGTGCTGAGGTGACCTTCTGCCCTAGGCGAACGAGCGATGTCGCAGGAAGGATGGGATGGTGGCTCAACAGGCGACGATGGCACCGTGATGTTCGCCAGCAGACGTGGCCCATCCAAACGAGATCAGCCCGAGCGTCGACAGAACGACTCGGAGATAGAAGGTTCACCATGTTCGGCTTTCACGTCATTCGTCAGTATGAACAGGGCGTCGTGTTCAGGTGGGGCAAGCTGTCGCCACATGTCCGCCAACCAGGTCTGTTCTGGCTGAACCCATTCAGTTGTCGCCTGACGACGGTCAACATGCAAATCGTGGTGGCCAGCATCCCTGCCCAAGAGGCCATTACCCGTGACAATGTCACCCTGACCGTCGACGCCGTCGTCTACTTCAAGGTGGTCGACCCCATCAAGGCCGTGGTCAACGTGCAGGACTATCTCTACGCGGTATCCCAGGTCGCGCAGACGTCCCTGCGCTCGGTCATCGGCCATGCCGACATGGACGAGTTGCTCTCCGAGCGCGAGCGGGTCAACGCCGAGCTCAAAGAGGTGATCGACCAGCCGACAGAGGGCCCCTGGGGGCTCCACATCGAGAGGGTCGAGGTCAAAGACGTGTCCTTGCCGGAGTCGATGAAGCGCTCCATGTCCCGCCAAGCCGAAGCCGAACGCGAACGACGGGCAAGGGTCATCGCTGCGGATGGCGAGTTCCAAGCGTCGAAGAAGCTGTCCGACGCCGCCCGAGCGATGGAGGCCACCCCCGGGGCGCTCCAACTCCGGCTCCTTCAGACCGTGGTGGACGTGGCCGCCGAGAAGAACAGCACGTTGGTCATGCCCTTTCCTGTGGAACTCCTCCGATTCTTCGACCAGGCCACCCCTTCCGAAGCCACACAGCTGCTCTCCACGGCCGCCCAAGCGCCGGCCGCAGTCGACGACAACGGTGAGGCTCCGGGTGCGCTTGCGGGGCCCACCAACGGCATGGCTCGTGGCTGAGCACCCCGGGACGACGGCCCCGTCCAGCTCAGCGCTCGACGCCCGAGCCCCCGAGCGTGGAGATCCGCTTGCAGAGATCGACCGCATCATGGGGATGATGCTGGCCGAAGACCAACAGGCTGTGGAGGAGACCGCTCGGCTCAGCGCTGAGCGCTCGGAGTTCGCCATCGAGTTCACCCGAGCGTGCAAGCAGCACGTTCGTCCTCCGATGGATGCGATCATCGGGCGACTCCGGGACAACGGGGGAGGCGGGGTCATCGTGGAACGTCCCGAAGACCTGAGCAGCCACCACTGGCACCGCCTTACCCTGTGGATGTCTCTCAGCGGGGAGATCGCAGGAACGCCACGGCCGGACCGACATCCTTTCCTTCAGCTCGACGCTGACGTCAACAAGCGCGCCGTGAGGGTATCGGAGGGAGACATGTGGCGAGGCCACGGAGGAAACCGAAGCGGGCCCGCCGGCCAGTGGACCCTGGCAGAGATGACCGCCGATCTGGTGGGCCGCACCGCCGTGGACATCCTGCGACGGTCCGCCGGTCAGATGTAGCGGCAGCTCATGTGGCTGTGCTGGCAGACAATGATCAATCATGTCAAGAGAGGACATTCAGGATGCAAACTATCGTGGAACTGAGTAACAGCAACTGCACATGGTGCCGTGATGCCCTCGTCGATCAGCTGAGGACTCGCCCGCTCGTCCAAGCGGTGCATGTCAACAGCACCGCCGGTTGTCTGGTCGTCGACCATGACCACGACAGTCCGAAGGCACTCGTCGCTGACGTTCACCGTGTCCTGCGCGGGTGGGAGTTGGCGGACAACGGGGAACGCGTCATGGTCACCCTTGACGTGCACGAAGCAGCCCACTGCGCCTTCGTTGAGGGGGGACGCTCCAGCGAGGCCGGCTGATGACGTCCTTGCGGGACTCGGCGCCAAACAGGTGGCGCCGTCGAAGGATCTGAGGAAGTGGTACTGCGGCGCCGGCCCTACGATCCCCTTCATGGCTCGAGCAACCGTAGGAGTACGTGCGCTTACCCGACTCTTGGGCTGACTACGAAGACGCCCCTGACTGAGCGCGCCTCGGGCCGGCGTTTAGGGGTGCCCCACACGTGGAGATCGAAGCCCTCTTTCACGGGCCGGGATGGACGCCGCAGGAGTCCTTTGTCGCCGAGGTGGAAACCTTCGCGCCCGGACCGGGGTGGTTGACTGAGTGGCAGTACGACGCCGTGGGCCCTGTTGGCCGAGGCGGGCGGCCCTGCTGGTGTGGCTCGACCTGTCGAAAGCCAGGGTGATGCGCCAGGTGGCCAGGCGCACCGACCGTCGGCGCTTGGGAAGGCAAGTGCTTGGAATGGGAACATCGAGTCGCCACTGACGGTTTCAATCTCAGCAAGCACATCGTGCGCTGGGCGTGGACTACGAACGCCAAACTTCCAGCGGGTTGCTGCCCTGCGTCAGCAGCGTCCTGAGCTGATTACCGTGATGCTGCGGGACTGGGGGGAGGCACAGCAGTGGTTGGACGATGCCGCCGCGGCCGAGGGTTGACCCAGAAGGCGATCGGCTCGAGGCACTCATACGAGGTCGAAGGCGGCACGGATCGCATCGGCGAGCCCTGGCTCTTGCGCCGGTAACAGGTGCCCGACACGGCGGCCCAAGGTCGATGTGGGCACGGTGACAATGTTGTCGCAGCTGACCACGCTGTCAATTTCGAGGCCATTGGCTTGCCCAACCGGCACCTCGGTCGACAGGCCTCGGACGGTGGTGGTGATGGGAACGACGCTGACCCGGGTCATATGCGGTCGGACTGCCTCCCGGGTAAGGACGAGGACCGGACGGGCCTTGTCCAGCTGCGCCACGTGGATCGGACGCATCAGGCCAGGTCGTCCAAGGGAACCTGGGCGGCGAAGTCGGCCAGGTCGTCGAGGTCATCCCGACTTGGCGATCGAGCCAGGATCGCAACATCTCGGGCCGCGATCTCATGCCGGCGTTCCCTGTCCACTGCGGCAGCCATGACCGCAGCCCGGCTGGCGGCCTCCCCGCGTTCGACCCGCTGATCGATGAATTCCACAAGGTCGTCGGGAAGCCGGACCGTAAGCTGTCTGCTCATACCACGATGGTATCGGACTGGGATAGTAGGAGTACCACATCTGGAAGGATGGCTACCGGCAAGCCAGCGGATCGGGGCCGGAACGCGGGCGACTATTGCGCCGCCCAGGTTTGCAAGACCCTTCTCCTGTGCACCCAGGGGCGTCGGAATAGCCGCGTGGCCACCTGCGAATTCGCACCCGACGAGGGACGTCGGACACGTCGGGCCTTGCCATCTACCGGTTTCGCTGTCAGTCAGCCAGTCGGAGTGCCAGCTCAGTCCCTCCTACCGGTGCCGGACTCCGAGCGCAGATGGTCAGGTAGAACTCAATGGGGCAACCCACTGCTCCCTTGACCCGTCCGCCAGCATGTCCCAGGCCAGACCTTGGCCCGCTCCCAATCGCAACAGGTTCTCCGTTGCATCTTGAAGTGTGTCGGGTGGCCCGACGGGGGTGACAACGGCATAACGACCGGGCGGCAGGACGCCGCAGCGCGCAGCACCGGGAACGCCAAACCCGACCTCGAGGTCGGCCTTCATGTCGACGACGTTGTACCTCAAGAACGGCGGCCCCGATGGGCCCGCACTGCGTCCGCTTAACCACCCAACAGCTCCGGACCCATTGCGCCACCAAGCGGGGGCTGCCATGGTCACGGTCGCTGCAAGCCCCTCATAGGCCTGCTCGTCCCCGTTAAACCACAGCAAGACCTCTCGACGCGTGGTTACTCATGACAGTAGTAGGAACTACTCCAAGGGTTGGAGTCATCTCTATGTTGATATGTCCCCCGAGATGCCGTCGTCCCACTCCCAGCCTTCGGTCACCGCACGAAGCTTCCGACCCACGCCCGAACATGGGCGAAATGAGCGTCGCTCTGAGCGATTGATGAGCGGGACAGCCCCCGCTACAGCTCTCCAGCGGCCACCACGACCTGGCCGATGGCCGATGGCTGCTGGGGCGGCCAGGTTGCTGAACTGCCGCATGCTGATCACGGCGCACATTGGCGTCGACGTGTTGGCCGCGCCCGCCACCTTGTAAGGCGACATCTTCTGCGTGCGCCACGATCTGGGCGAGGGCCTCCCTAGGTCGGTGGCACGAACTTGCTCGCCGCAAAGACGGCTCCCTGCGGGTCAGCCAAGACGGTCATGCGAACCCAGGGACCATCCGTGGGCGGGACGATCACACGACCACCGAGATCCTGGGCGCGCTTGGCGGTAGCGTCTGCGTCGTCGACCCCGAAGGTGATGTCCCAGCGGGGTGTGGCGTCGTCGCCCGACCCTGACCCTGGCGGGGTGAAAGTCGCCACCGTGTCCTCGAAACGGTCCGGGGCGCCCATCTCTGCCATCCCCGAGCGGGTGCCGGGGTTGATCTGCTCGAGGAAGTCGCCGTAACCGGGCAGCCGCCAGTATCCGCCGGCGCTGGGATCCTCTATGTCGAATGCGCTCAGCTCCCAGCCGAACACGGCCCCGTAGAATCTCTCCGCTCCCTCACGGTCGGGCGTGATCACACCGCTGAAGTTCCAAGTGCCTGGCTCGTTGACGAGCTGCGCGCCCTTGGTCTCGCCGGCCTGCCAGACGGCGAACACCGCGCCCGACGGGTCGGCGAAGATCCCCATACGGCCGGGTGGACCGACGTCGAAGGGCTCCTTGAGCGCCCTGCCGCCGGCGTCATGGACCCTCTTTGCGATGGCGTCCGCGTCGTCGACGGCCACGTAGGTGAGCCAGGCAGGCTGCCCCAAGATTCCTGCGGGCGCGGGGCCGATCGCGGCGACAGTCCGACCAGCGAGGCTGGCCACGAAGTACGGCCCGGACGAACCCGACGGCATGCGGTCCTCAAGTTCCCAACCGAACAGCCCCCCGTAGAAGGCAACCGCCGCCTCAGGGTCCGGCTGGCCGATGTCGATCCAGCACGGCACGCCGACCGGGTATTCGTTCCGCTCTCGCATGCAGCCTCCCTTCGTGGGCTCCACAGCCCACAGTAGTAGTAGTGGGTCGCGTCCGCCCGGACCAGCTCTGCGTGAATACGACCGGTGGCGCTTTTGGAAACGGCGGGCGGCGGTGGAGTTCGCGACGACGCTGATCGTGAACGGCCATGCTCAACGTCACGACGATGAACTCAAAGCGCTCAACGTTGCCGAACACATATCGGTGGCTCTGCTGCTTGAACGCCTCGGCAGCTACACGCCCCCTCCGAGCGTGATCCCGTGAACGAGCCGACTATCACTTCACGCCGAACCCTCGGCGCCTACCACGACCTGGCCGGCAAAGTCGCTGTGGTGACCGCGACTCCCGGGGCATCGGTGCGGCCACCCCCACCGCCCTAGCCGCCAACGGCGTGACTGTTTCCATAGACGCCCGCAGCCAACCAGCGATCGACCGCACCGTCGAGACGATCAATGCCCATGGCGGCCATGCCATCGGCACCGCCGCCGACTGCACCATCGAAGTCGACCTCGAGGTCGAAACCGGGACCGAGGTGGGTCAGGGTTCCTTGCAGAGTGGCCGGACACCGGAACGCCGCAGCCACCTCGGGCGGGACGGAAAGCCCGTGTTCGGGAACAAGGCGGAACAGCTCGGCGAATAGCTCGGCGTCAGTGGCGGCCGATGGGCTGAGGTGGTGGGCCATGGAGTGGCCGAGGGCCCGTTCAAGCCGCTGTCATCTGTGTCTGGGGATGGGATGAGGATCTCCGTCAGGGCGTCTCGGGCCGCCGCTGCCGGCTTCGAGTGGCCGCCGGGCACAGGAGCCCGCCCGCCGAACAGCCACCGTCAATGGTGTCAGGGTGGAGTTCGACAACCTGGCCATGACCAAGCTGTGGTTCCCGACTGGAACCCCGACCAGACCGCCTCATGAGCCGCAGTGTCCTCGACTTCTCGATACCCTCGCCCGCGGCTATCGACGACTCCACGCC
>JALZAH010000144.1 GCA_030948425.1 Actinomycetota bacterium | reverse complement strand
GCAGGGGGGCGAGGCGGGGGTCGGTCGGGCGGGGGTGGGCCGGCGGGGTGGTGGTGGTGGTGGGTACGGCGGTGTCGCCGCCGTTGCCCGGCTCGGCTATCCACGTTCGTTGCTCGAGATCGAGGTGAATCGGCGAGCGGCCACGGCGTCGGCCCGGTCGTTGCTCACCACGATCGCTGGGCGTCGCTTGCTGGCCTCCTTGCCGCGAACGGGGTCAAGATCGACCAGTCGAACTCGCGCTCTCCCAAGACTGGCGCTCGCCGGTGCTTACGGGCGTGCTGCCCGAGTAGTCGCCGGTGGCGAGCAGCAGTCCATCCCGCTACGTTCCGGGCGTGCTGCACATCTCCGAGGCCCATGACGTCACCGACGAGTTGGTCGACGCCATCGCCCGCCTCCTCCCGCAGCTGTCGCGCTCGGCGCCCGCCCCCGACGCCGTCATCCTGGAGGAGATGGTCAGATCCCCAGCCATCCACCTCCTGGTGGCCCGGGAGACCCTCGGCGGTGATGCCGGCGGTGGCAGTGATGCCGGGCCGATCGTGGGGACCTTGACCCTGGCGCTGTTCCGGATCCCCACCGGCGTTCGGGCCTGGATCGAGGACGTCATCGTCGACGAGTCGGTCCGAGGCCAGGGAGGCGGAGAAGCGTTGAGTCGTTACGCCCTAGACCTGGCCCGCCAAGCCGGCGCTCGGACGGTGGAGTTGACGTCTCGTGCGTCGAGGGAGGCGGCCAACCGACTGTATGTCCGAATCGGTTTCCAGGTCCGGGACACCAACGTGTACCGCTACGACCTGGACCTGCCCCCGAAGGCCTGAGCCACGGTTTCCGTCTCCTCTCGACCGTTCTGTGTAACGAAAATGTGCACATGTGCGCTTTTTCGTCACACAGTTCAACGTTGAGGGATTTCGGCGCCGGCCTCACGTCGAACCCCGGACCCGTTCTGCGACATAGGCACGGCAGGGTGCTATCTTCCTCGAGCATCGGACTGGGGACTCACGGCGGTCGTTCGTCGACGGGCACGGCTGCGTGGAATCGGCTCGTCCGTCCTCGTCGGTCGGGGGCTGTCGTCCTCACCGTGGTGGCTCTCGGTGCCCTCTCAGGCGTCGGTCCGGCGGCTTCGGCGGCGGTCCCGTCGCTGCTGACCCCAGGCTCCGCCTCGCTCGGGGCCACCTCGCTCGGGGCCACCTCGCCGGTGGCCCCGGTCATGCCTACCGCCGTCCCTGCCGTGCCGCCGGTTCCCACGGTCAGCCCGGCGATCACTGCCGGCCAGGATCCCAAAACCCTCCTGACCCGATCGGTCACCCTGCTCGACGCAGCGGCCCAGACGACACCGATTCAGCCCCTGCTGGCGGCGCTGACCAGCAGACTGACCGCTGAGCTGAGGACCGCTGAACAGGCTCAGGCGGCCGCAGCCGCCGCCGATGCCCGAGCGGTGAGCTCGGCGGCCACGGCGGCCGCCGAGCGGGCCAACGCCGCAGCGCTCCAGGTGACCCTGCGGCAGGCGATTCTGTCGTTGTACATGAACGGCGGGCCGCCGGCTGTGTCGTCAGTCAACCTCGCCGGCGGTGACGAGATGGCGGCGGCGCTCGCCGGGATGCAGCTGGCCCTGTCACCGCAGGGTGTTCTGGCCGCTCATCAACGAGCGGTCGCCGCCGCCGATACCGACATCAACAAAGCCCGGTCCGCTCAGCAGTCGGCGAACGCCGCTGCGGCCCGGGCCGAACAGGCGTACACCGCGGCCAATGGCCAGACCCGGCAACTGCAATCCCAGTCGGCGGCTCTGGCCTCCTCGGGGGCGGCTGCCCTGACCACCGAGAAGACGCTGTTGGCCAACCAGGCCAGTCAGCCGGCCAACCGGCCAACCCTCAACCTGAGCGCCAACTCGAACCCAAATCCGAGCCCCAGCGCCAACCCAAATCCGAGCGCCAGCCCCGGTGCCAACACCAGCCCCGGCCCGGGTGCAAACGCAGGCCCCAGCGCGAACGCCGGCCCAAACCCCCTCGAGTTCGTCCCCCAGGCGCCACTTCCGGCTCCGGTGCCCACGACTCCGGTGGCGTTGAGTTGGGCGTTCTCCGAGCTGGGCAAACCGTACGTGGCTGGAGCCGGCGGCCCTGACGGTTTCGGGTGCGCCGGGTTCACCCAGTTCGTGTGGAGCAAGGCCGGGGTCACCACCCCAGGACCGGCCGCCGCCCAGTACACGTGGTCCCTGCCGGTGCCGCTGTCCGAGTTGCTGCCCGGCGATCTGGTCTTCTTCGGTGGACCCGCCGTGCAGGACGAGGGCGTCTACATCGGCGGCGGGTTGATGATCACCGCAGCCCACACCGGCGCCACCGTGCGCATCTCGCCGGTGTTCTACCCCGAGCTGACCGGGTTCGGAAGAGCCCACGGGCCCGGCGTTGCCGCCCCTGGCTTCAATAGCGCCGCCCCCAACGTCGCCACGCCGCCGCCACCACCGCCGTCGTGTGACACCCAGTCGAGTGGTGTGGCCTTGCCGCTGCCCAAGGCATACCTTCACGGCGGGAGCGTCGACGACGGCGTCGACTACTCCGCTCCCGGAGGCACCCCCCTCTTCGCCATGGGCCCGGGGGTCATCATCGACGAGGGCATCTCCGGCTTCGGACCGAACTGCCCGGTGCTCCAGATCACCTCAGGGCCGTTGATCGGGCGGACCGTCTACTACGGCCACGCCGGACCCGACCTGGTGCCCGTTGGCACGCAGGTCTCCGCTGGTCAACAGATCAGCGAGGTGGGCAACGGGATCGTCGGCATATCCACGGGCCCGCACCTCGAGGTCGGTTTCTATCCTCCTGTACAACAGGGCGGTGGTCCCATGCTCGACCTGCTCAACCAGGTCGCCGCCTCCAACGCCGGCGGCTGAGAGCTCGAACGCCAGTCAGGGGTGGCCGCCGGCGAGTGACGGTGCTGGTGGGCATCAGATCATCTCCCCGGTTCGGGGCCACGATGCCCGGTCACGATCGGGGTCCCGGCCAGGCCCCCCGGCGAAGCAGGCGGAGCCCGTTGAGGCCGATGACCACGGTGCTGCCTTCGTGGCCGGCCACGCCCAAGGGAAGGGGGAGGTGCCCGGCGAGGTCCCAGACGACCAGGCCGACGATGACCACGCCGGCGATCACCAGGTTCTCGATGACCAAGGTGCGGGCCCGGCGGGACATGGCGATGAGAGCCGGGACGGCGGCCAGATCGTCCCTGACCAGCACCGCATCCGAGGTCTGAAGGGCAAGGTCGGATCCCGCCCGGCCCATGGCCAGGCCGAGGTGGGCAGCGGCCATGGCCGGGGCGTCGTTGATGCCGTCACCGACAACAAGGACCCGGTCCCCGCCGGCCTCGAGGGCGTTGATGGCGGCCACCTTGTCCCCGGGGAGCAGACCGGATCGGATGTCGGTGATCCCCACCCGGTCGGCCAGGGCGGCGGCGGCCCTTTGGTTGTCCCCGGTCAGCAGCACCGGCGTCGATCCGGTGGTGGCCACCAGCGCGTCGATGGTCCCGGCGGCACCGGCTCGGACCTGGTCGGCCAGGCCGAGCACCCCGGCCGGATGACCGTTGACGTCCACGACGACCACCGTGTGGCCTCTGACCGCCAGGCCGTCCACCACGGCCGCCACCGTGGCCCCGTCGTCGTGGCGGGGCCGGCGAACGGTCACCCGGGTGTCGCCGACGGTGGCTTGCACCCCCAGACCGGGCAGGGCCCGGAACTGGTGAACGGGAGCGACCGTCAGACCCCGATCGGCGGCGGCGGCTACCACGGCGCGTCCCAAGGGATGCTCGCTCGGGTACTCAGCAGCGGCAGCCAGAGCCAGCAGCCCGTCACCGTCGACCGTGGCGCCGGGGATCAGGGCGAGATCGGTGAGCTGGGGGCGGCCCTCGGTGAGCGTGCCGGTCTTGTCAAACGCCACGCGGGTGGTCATCCCCAGACGTTCCATCACCACCGCGGACTTGACCAGGACACCGTGGCGGCCGGCGTTGGCGATGGCGGAGAGCAGGGGAGGCATGGTGGCCAGCACCACCCCGCACGGCGAAGCCACGATCATGAAGGTCATGGCCCGCAGCAGGGTGGGCGCGAACGCCGAGCCGAGGGTCAGTGGCACGATCAGCAGAGCCACGGTGAGGGTGACCATCCCCACCGAGTAGCGCTGCTCGATCTTCTCGATGAACAGCTGTGCGGCCGCCTTGGTGGCGCTGGCCTCCTCGACCATGGCCACGATGCGGGCCACCACGGACATCGCCGCTCGGCGGGTCACCCGGACTCGGAGGACGCCTGAGCCGTTGACGGTGCCGGCGAACACCTCGTCACCGCTGCGCTTGTCCACCGGCATGGACTCGCCGGTGATGGTGGCCTGGTCGACATCGCTGAACCCTTCGACGACCACGCCGTCGGCTCCCACCCGCTCGCCGGGACGGACCACGATCACGTCCCCCTCGACCAGCACGGCCGTGTCGACAGGTTCCTCCCCGCCATCGGAACACAGTCGGGTGGCCTGCTCGGGGGCCAGGTCCAACAGGCTGCGGACCGAGTCAGCCGTTCGCTTGGTGGCAACCGCCTCCAACGCCCCGGAGGTGGCAAAGATGACGATGAGCAGGGCTCCGTCGAACGTCTGGCCGATCGCCGCGGCGACCACGGCGGCCACCACCATCAACAGGTCGACATCGAGGGTCCTGTCCCGTAGTGCGCGCAGGCCGGCCAGTCCGGGCTGCCAACCGCCGGAGGCGTAACAGACGACGTAGAGCGCCCCCGTGGTCCAGCCCGGCATCCCCGCCGCCGACCCCACAGCGGCGACCACGAACACCACCAGGGCGACGACGGCCCAACGGACCTCGCCCAACCCGGCCACGGACCGCAAGCCCCGCCATGCGTGCCGCCCTGGCCGCTTCTGGGGGACAAAGGGCGGCCCCTCCGTCGTCTTGGTAAGGGTCGCCGACATGGCAGCAACAACTCTACATGGTCACATGAACAAGTCTTCATGCAGGCCACTGGCTACAATGCGGGCATGGGACACGGCGTGGGCGGACGCACGAAAGCGTCGACCGTTCAACTCGATACCACCACAGCCAAGACGGTGGCGGCCACCTTCGGGGCCCTGGCCACCCCCAGCCGCCTGCAGATCCTGACCCGGCTGCGCCGGGGTCACTGCACGGTGAGCGAGCTGGCCACCGCCGTGGGCATGGAACAGTCGGCCGTGTCCCACCAGCTGCGCCTGCTCCGGAACCTGGGTCTGGTGGATGGCAACCGGGATGGACGCAGCATCGTCTACTCGCTCTACGACAACCATGTGGCCGAGCTGCTCGACCAGGCGATCTTTCATGCCGAGCATCACCGTCTCGGCTATCCCGATCGGGCAGTGATCGCCGGAGCGCTCGGCGAGGCGAGCGGCGAGGTCGTCGGCTGAAGCGTGGCCGGCAGATCGTCTCCCGGGCGGGCGACGCACCGGGGTGACGTCACATCGAAGGGCGGGAAGTACCATGATTGACCGTATGGCGACCCTGCGGCGGACAGGGCTGGCCGGGGTGACCGTGGCCACCATGGTCCTGATCACCGCCTGTGGTGGTGGTCACAAGGCGACTCGCAAGGCGACGTCAACCACGGCGCCGACGACGACCACGACGACATCCACGTTGGTGGCGCAGCCGGCCAGCCCGCCGCCGCAGCCGTCGACCCCGGCGAGCGGGCCGGGACCGACGACGACAACACCGGGGAATGGTCCCCCGCCGGCGGCCAACGCCTCACCGACCACCGTCGCGCCAGCGCCCACAGGAGCCGTGCAGGCCGCACTGGCCCGCCTGGTGGCGGCCTACCCGGCGAAGACCTTCGTCACCTCGGCGATCATCCACACGGGACCCGCCACCTATGTGGCCGTAGCTCACGACGTCGGTTCTCTGACGTCGTTGATCGACGTCTACGTCTACCAGGGCTCCAAGTTCGTCGACGTGGCCGCCAACATCGGCTCCCACCAGGACCTCGAACCGGTCGAGCCGACCACCATCAGGACGGGGAACGTCACCGGGGCGGCATTCCCCGACTTCTTGGTGCCACTGGCTGCCGGAGACCACGACAACGGCGTCCTGTTGTCCGCCGTGGGGGGTGCGTGGCACCTGATCGGGGTGAGTGAGCGGACCGGGGCGGCGGCATCCGATGAGCTGGTCGAGCCCAACATCGTGGGCAACGAGGTCACCCAGGCGGTCAACGACTGCTCTCCCTCCTGCTCCCAGGGCACCTACTCGGTCACCACCTACCTCTACAACGGGCAGCTGGGCAAGCTGGTGGCCACCGGTCCCACCATCCAGACACCCACCCCCTGAGCTTCCTCATACGTCGTCGGGGCCGAGCTCCTCGACCTCGATGAGGGTGAAGCCGTCGATGATGGTGCGCAGCACCTGCTGGGCGACCCGGGGATCGAGGCCGGCTTCCCGAGCGGTGTCGGCGATCCGGCCGAGCATCTCGTCCTCCCGGCCCCGGTCGACGACAGCCATTCGCCGGGCCCGCTTGAAGCGGACGACGCCGCCTACCAGGCGGGACCGTTCGGCCAGCAGAGCCACCAGGCGTCGATCCACGTCGTCGATCTGGTGGCGGATCTCGGAGAGATCGAGGTACGGCTCGGCGTCCATCGGCCGATCATGCCAGAGGAGGTAGCTCTCGGCCGGGCTGAGCTTCTGTCCTCATCCACGATCCACTGTCATGCCCGGGCGGAGGTGGTGGTGTAGCTGGCGGTGGCCAGGACGCGTCCTTGGGCGTCGACCAATTGGACCCCGGTGACCGAACCGGCATCGGGAACCGGGGAAGCCCAGTAGCCGTAGCCGTCGACCAACTGGAAGGACCCGAGTGAGGTGGTGTTGTTGTTCTGGGTGTGCACCTGACAGGTCACGGTCTGGCTCCCGAGATCAGAGTCCACGGACATGTAGATCCAACGGTGTGCTCCGGTGGTGGTGATGACTTGGCCGATGTGATGCGGCCCGTTGACGAAGTCAGCGGTCCGGACGTGGGCCCCGGCGACAGCCTGCGGGTGGTGGGCGCTGTGATGGCCGAGGATGAACCCGCCGATGCCGATGCCGACGACAACGGCCACGGCCGCGGCCACGGCGGCGAGCGATCGGGCTAGGGGGGCACGGGCGGACGGCTTCGGGGCCGGGCCGGGCGACGCTGCCCTGATTGAGGCCAGGACGCGGCTCTCGAAACCGGCCGATGGTTCGCTGAGCGGGATGAGCTCCACCAATTCGTCGGCCACGTCTGCCAGGTCGCGCAGCTCCTGGCGGCACCCCGGGCAGCGTTCCAGGTGAACCAGGGTCTCGGCCCGCTCCCGACCGTCCAGAATGCCCAGTGCAAGCTCGGCGCTCTGCGCCCGGAACGCCTCGCAGTCGAAGTCAGTCACGATCAGAACGCTCCGTGGCCAGTGCGCTACGCAGTCGGTGCATGGCAGTCCTGATCCTTGTCTTGGCGGTCCCCAACGGGATGTTCTCGGTCTCGGCGACCTGGCTGGCGGAGAGTCCAACGATGCCGGCCAGGACCACGGCCCGGGACTGTTCTGGGGGTAGCAGGCGCAAGGCCCGGCGGAGCGCGTCGGCGGACTCGCCAGCCACGGCTGCGTGCTCGGGCCCATCGCCGGTGGGTGCGATGCGCACCAGCAGCTCATCGGCGTCGATCGGGTGGGGGCGGCGGACACGGGCGGCATCGATGGCCAGGTTGCGGGTTATGGCGATCAACCAGGCACTGACCGTCCCCCGCCGTGCGTCATAGGTATGGGCGTGGCGCCATGCCCGTTCGAACGCCTGCTGGGCGACATCCTCGGCCATGCCGGGATCCCCCAGGACGGACAGGGCCACGCCGTACACCTTGGCCTGAAACCGTCGGACGAACGCCACGTCGATCTCCCTGTCGGCGTGTCCCAGACCGGTCAGGAGGGTCTCGTCGGGAAGCTGTTCGACGGGGAGGCCGATGCGACGCACACCAGATCCTACGAACGGGGACCGAAAACGGATGGCGCGGGCAGCCAAATTGTTGTCCCGGGCGGTTGCCGTCGGTCGTCGAGGACCAATCCATTCCCGTCGCCCGGCCGTAGTGAGGGGTGTCGTCGTCCGATCTCATCAGGAGCCGCCTCATGACCTACCGCCCCGTCACCACGCCTGGCACCGACCTGGGCCAACCATCGAGTCGCCGGCCCCTCGGCTCGCAGCGCGCCGTTTCCCGTTCGCTGCGCCGGGGGTTCCAGAGCGTGTTCATGCTGGGAGCGACTGCGGCCATCGCCGCCGGTTGCGGGGCGGCCAGCCCGAAAGCAGCCGCTCCGACGTCGACTTCGGCGGCCAGCGCCGGTGGGGCCGCAGCGCCTGGCGGCGCCGCCGTGACCACCGCACCGGCCGGGGCCGTCGTCACGGCCAAGCTGACCGAGTTCGAGATCGCCGTGTCGCGAACCTCTCTGACGCCGGGGAGCTACACCTTCGATGCGGTCAACGCAGGCCACACCGACCACGGCCTGACCATCGACG
Organism: Actinomycetota bacterium; assembly: GCA_030948425.1. Taxonomy (GTDB): domain Bacteria; phylum Actinomycetota; class Acidimicrobiia; order Acidimicrobiales; family Palsa-688; genus JALZAH01. Next base: position 732 of record JALZAH010000144.1, on the reverse strand, counting down.
GCCCCGGGGTGTCGGACATGACGACTGGCGGCAGCATCAAGCCTGGCCAGACGGCCAAGCTGACCGTCGCACTCAAGGCCGGGACCTACAAGCTGTACTGCCCCGTCGCTGACCACAAGATGCTGGGGATGAACGTGTCATTGACCGTGGCCGGTTCGGCTCCATCCTCGGCCGGCGGTAGCTCGGCGTCGGGCGGGTCCTCTGGTGGGGCGCCGGCTCCGGCAACCACATCAGGCTCAGGTGGCGCCAGCTCCGGCGGTGGCAGCTATGGCTACTGACCACCCTCGCCGGGGACCGTTGCCCACTCCCGTGGAGCTCGGCGCCCGGGTGGTGACCGCCGGGTTGGCTGCGGCCATGGGCGGGATCCATCTTTCGCTGTGGTCGACGGGATATCGACACATCCACATCATCGGCCTCCTGTTCCTCCTCAACGGCATCGGGAGCATCCTTCTGGCTGTGGGTTTGCTGGCGACCCCCAGCCGACTCCTGGCTCCCACCGCCGCCCTCACCGTCGTCTTCACCGTAGGGACCCTGGCGGGGTTGGTTCTCAGCCTGACCACCGGAGTGTTCGGCTTCGAAGAGTCCACAGGGGTCCCGTTGCTCACCCACACCGTCTGGGTGGAGTCCGCAGGGATCATCACCACAGCGATCGTGGCTGCGGCCTATGCCCCCGCCACGTTGACCTGGCTCCGTCACCGCCAACCTCAGTGCGTCCGGGTCGGCGACATGCGT